>JADCDC010000148.1 GCA_020252385.1 Aestuariivirga sp. | reverse complement strand
CTGCTGGTCGGAGCACATGATCGTCGAGCGGTACTTCTGGAACTCGGATCGCGAGACATCGACCAGCGATCCGTTGACCGTGCGCCGAAGTTGCTGCGCCTGCCCGATGGGTTGGAGCGTCTGCGATGCACCGCGCGCCGAGTAGGGCGGCACTCCGAAGCCGGAGAGGGAAAGGACAGACGTCATCGCTTAGGCTCCATACCAGGACGGCTTGCGCCCGGCGCTCTTCACGCGCCGGCGCGACGCGTAGCGGATCAGCTTCTCCGCTACGTCATTGTCCGCCGTCATCGAGAAGGTTTCCGCGCCGAGAGTGAGCATCACCGGACGGCCCGTCGCAGTGGTGGCTCCCGGAAGTGCCGGCACGGGGATGCCGACCGGCCCGCCCATGGCGAAGGCCGGGAAGCCGTCCTTCAGGCGCGCGCCAAGCTGCAGTCCGTTGACCGCGCGGAGGAAGTCCACGCCATAGCGCCGCACCGCGGCCGCGCGCACGATGAACTCGCCGTTGGAGAGCCAGGCCGGGATGCTGTCGCTGGTCGCGGAGCCAGGCCCGGAGACGAAGCCGCCCGTCGCATAGCCGCTGCCGCCGCTGCCGCGTGCCGCCGCGCGCAGGCGCTGTGCCTCGGCAACCGCCCTGCGCAGCGCGCCGATGATCGCCGCGATGTCATTGCGGATCGCCACACCAGCGGCATCGACCGCGCTGGCCACGCCAGCCATGCCCTGAGAGGCGAGGTCGCCAAAGGTCGAGACGATCTCCGCGATCCGGCGCTGCGCCTCGAGGAAGGGCCGAACCAGCTGCGCAGCGATGGCCGCCGCACCGGAGACGTCCCCGGCGATCCCGGTCGCGCGCTGGATCGCCTGCTGGATGACCTGCGCGCTCTCGACCACCGCCCGCGAGGCGCCGGACCACGCCTGCATGACGAGGCTGGCGACGCCGGAGAACGCGGCGCTCGCTCCGTCCACGATGCTCTGCCAGACCGGTGCTACGGCTTGCGCCACCGCGCTGGCCGCTTCCGTGATCGCCGACCATGTCTGGCTTGCCGCCGCGAACAGGCCGTCGCGGGCCATCGCCACCGTGCCGGTGATCTCGGCCCATGTGTCGGACTCGACTTGCACGATGCCGTCGCGCGCAAGCGCAACGGTGTTCGTGATGCCGTTCCAGGTATCAGAGAACATGGTGCCGATGCCGGAGAGAGCCGCGCTGGCCCCTTCCCCGATCGCGCCCCATGCATCGCTGAACACGACCTTCAGGCCTTCAAAGGCCGCGGCGGTGACCGCCTTGATCCCGTCCCACGCGGCGGAGAACGCCTGCTGCAGGAAGTGGAACGCTTCTTGGGCGCCCGCGACGATCTCGTCCCAGAAGACGTAGAACACCGCGCCGAGTGCGGCGAGGCCCAGCGCGATCAGACCGGCGGGGCCGAGGAAGGCAACGAGGCCGGGAAGAACGCCTGTGAAGGCGGCGGCTCCGGAGGTGAGAACGGGCCACAGCGCCGCGAAGGTCTTGAACAGCGGCAGGATCACGCCCAGCGAGCTGACCAGCAGACCGCTGGCGTTCACGACGAGGCCGAGTGCCGAGAACAGAAGCGTGAAGCCGCCGACAAGCTGCGTCACGACGCCCGCGATCAGCAGGCCATCCCCGGTGAAGTTCGTTCCGAAGATGCTGTTGATGAGGTTCGCCGTGCTGCCGGCATAGCCCCGCACCGTCTCCAGCGCCGGGAGCAGGATGTTGTGGAAGAAATCGTAGGCCGCGTCGCGCACCGCGATGAAGGCGTCGCGGGCGGTGACGAGCCACCTGTTCTGGACCTGGCTCTCATCGCCACCTGAGAGCAGTGTGACGATATCCACGAGAATCGTGGACAGCCTCGCCGCCGCCCCCGAAATGAATGCGCTGATTGCGGCCCCGTTCTGCTTCAGAGCCTGCTCGATTGCGCTGGTCACGCGGAGAACGGCGGGTGCGAGGAGTGCCGCGAACTTCATGCGGTACTGCTCGAAGACGAGGAGCAGCTTGGTGATGGCATCGCCCGCCGCGTCCGAGATCCTGACCTCCTGCTCGCCGAGCAGGATGCCCATGTCGCGCATCTCGTCCTTGAGCCTGCGGATCGCGTCGCCGCCCTGGTTGAGGAAGCGGACCAGACGCGGCCCGAGCTTCGGCCCGAAGATGTCGATGGCAAGTCCGAGCTTCTCACCTTCGCTCGCCGTGGTCCGGAAGTAGTCCCCGAGGATCTGGAGGGCGTCCATCTCGCTGGTCACCGAACCGATGTCGCGTCCCATCCTGCGGAAGACGTCGCGCAGCCGCTCGCCCTTGTCGGAAAGGTCTTTCACGTCGAACCCGGCCCCAAAGAGGCTGCCGCCCGCGCCCTTCGCTGCCGCGCGCAGTTCATCGAGGACGCCGTTGACCTGCACGACGCCCTTCGTCAGGTCCGCGAAGTTCAGGCCTGTGTCGGCGGCGATCACCTTGAAGGCCTGCAGGTCCTCTGAGGAGATGTTCAGGCTCTCGGACAGGTCTGCGAGTTCCCCGGCCGCGTCGAGGCTCGACTTCACGATGGCCCCGAAAGCGACAGTGATGCCCGCCGCGGCGCCTCCCACCAGCAGGAGCCTGTTCCGGACGGTTGCGGCGGCGGTCGAGACGTCGGAAAAGCTCTGCCGCACGTCGGCGAAGCTGCCGGCGACCCGGGAGCCCGCCGCCTGGAGGTCCCCGAAGCGCGCCTTGAGGGCCGCGAGGTTGTCGGCGAACGTGCGCCCGATCCTCACGTTCCCGAAGGCGGCCTCGAGCTTCCTCGCCGCGGCCTCACCCTCCGCCCCCATCTTGCGGAGCT
>JADCDC010000147.1 GCA_020252385.1 Aestuariivirga sp. | reverse complement strand
TCAGGACGTAGAGGGGAATGCGCGTGTTGCCATAGGCATCCGAGAGGCCCAGCTGCTGGAGTGCGCGGATCACGCCATTGTACATGCCGCCCTGCAGGATGATGCCGACCTCAGCCTCGGCGGGACCGAAGAACTCGTTGAGCCTGTGCTCCCTGATGAAGTTCACCGCGGCGGGCCAGCGCTTCTCCACTTTCAGCTTCTCGTGGATGAAGGAAGCGGGCGGCAGCACGATGCGGTTGACGTCACGCACCGGATTCTCCAGCGCCTGCTTCAGCGTGTAGGAGGGCTTCACATTGTCCTTGGCGGTGAAGCGGCCATGCACATGGCAGCCGCGGATCCGCACCTCCACCATGACGGGCGTGTTGGAGACTTCAGAGAGTTGGAAAGCCATCTCCACCATGTTGACCATGGTCGGAAGGTCCGGGCGCGGGTCGAGAAGCCAGATCTGCGACTTCATGGCGAAGGCGTGGCTCCGCTCCTGCATGATCGAGGAGCCTTCGCCGTAATCCTCGCCGATGATGATGACGGCACCCCCGGTGACCCCGCCCGAGGACAGGTTCGAGAGCGCGTCGCTCGCCACATTGGTGCCGGCCGTCGACTTCCAGGTGACGGCACCGCGGATCGGATACATCACGGACGCCGAGAGCATGGCGGCGGCGGTCGCCTCGGAGGCGGAGGATTCGAAATGGACGCCGAGCTCCGCCATGTAGTCCGAGGCGTCCGCCAGCACGTCCATCAGATGCGAGATGGGCGAGCCCTGGTAGCCCCCGACATAGGCCACACCGGACTGCAGCAGGGCCTTGGTGATGGCGAGGATGCCCTCGCCCCGGAATTCCTGCCCGGCCCCCAGCCTCAGGTCCTCCACCTCGCGTGCAAAAGACCGTTCCGCCATCTTGTTCCTTCGCTCCGATTTCCATCCATTTGCATGGATCGCCGGCCGATAGTGACCCGGCTCCGCCCGCCGATCAAGCAGGAATGACGGTCACCGCCAGGAGCGGAAAAATGCACTTGAATACTTTGACCGCCCGGGCTCAAACTGTTGTTCAATCAGGCATCGCCGCGGATGAGACGGCAAGGAGGGAGGACATCATGATTGCACTATCGAGGCGCCAGCTGCTTCAGGGCGGGCTGGCCGGGTTCCTTATGGGCCAGGGACTGGCCATCGGCGAGGCGCGGGCCGAGGGCTCGACCGTCACCATCGCCTTCAACGTGAACCTGCCCTCCTGGGACCCGACCACGGGCCTGTCCGCCGTGAACCCGACGATCCAGGCGATCTACCGCTCGGTCTTCGACCAGTTCATCGGCCAGAAGCCGAACCTCGAGTTCCAGCCCGGGCTCCTCACCGAGTGGGGCTGGTCGGAGGACAAGAAGCAGGTGTTCATGACGGTTCGCGAGGGCGTGAAGTGGCATGATGGCTCGCCCTTCACGGCGGAGGACGTTGTCTGGTCGCTGGAGCGCGCGGGCAAGATGGACGGCGGCAACCCGATCGCCTTCATCTGGTCGAAGATCGGCAACTTCAAGGTTGAGGGCAACCGGATCACCGCAGACGTCCTGCAGTTCGAGCCGACGCTCTTCAAGTGGATGGCCTTCCTCACGGGCTATGTGATGCCCAAGGCCTATTTCGAGAAGGTGGGGGCGGAAGGCTTCGAGGCCAAGCCCATCGGCACCGGACCCTACATGGTGGACCAGTTCGAGCGGAACGCCTTCGTGCGCCTCAAGGCCAACCCGGACTACTGGGGCGGGAAGCCCGCCTTCGAGACCGTGGTGTTCAAGTTCGTTCCCGACGCGACGAGCCGCGTGGCCGAGATCGAATCGGGCTCCTCCGACGTGACGGTGGACGTGCCCTTCGAGGAATACGACCGGCTGAAGGAGAAGGACGGGCTTTCGGGCGCCGTGACCCCGATCTCCGACATCGGGATGATCTTCCTCAACAACGACGGCCCGATGCTGGACAAGAACGTGCGCCAGGCCGCCGCCATGTCGATTGACAAGAAGGCGATCGCGGAACGGCTGCTGCGCGGCTATGCGACCCCCATCAGCACGCTGCAGGCGCCCGAATACACCGCCTTCGACCCGGCGATCGTGGTGCCCTACGACCCTGAGAAGGCGAAGGAGCTGCTGAAGGCCTCGGGCTTCGGGCCGGACAATCCGGTGAAGTTCAAGATCCAGACGACGCGCGGCCTGAAGCCCAAGGATTACGAGATGGTGCAGGCCATCGTCGGCATGTGGCGCAAGGTGGGGATCGAGGCCGAGATCGAGGTCTACGAGATCGCCAAGCACTATGAGCTGCGCGCCGCCGACACGCTGGCGCCGGCCGCCTTCTACAACTGGGGCAACGCCATCGGCGATCCGACGACCTCCACGGGCTTTGCGATGTTCGGGCCCTCGCCCCACTCGGTGTGGAACACCGACGACCTCGACGGCATGATCGGGCCCCTGTGGGGCGAGGCCGACGAGCAGAAGCGCATCGATGGCTGGAAGGCGGTAGACAAGTACATCGCGGAAAATGCGATGGTCATTCCGCTGATCCAGTACCAGCAGCCGATCCTGTTCAAGAAATCGGTGAAGGTGACGCCGAACGTGGCGGGCTCGCCCGAGCCCGCGCAGATGTCGCCCGCCTGACCACTTACGCCTGCGTGCGAGGCCCGGGCATTCCGGGCCTCGCGCCTTTCTGGGGTCAAGGAATTTTATCCTTGACTTTTATTCCTAGAACATGCTATGACCCACGGCCATGCCGATGAACCCCGCATTGCCGCATCAAGGTCTCCTCATGCCGCCCACCCTCATCCTGTCGCGCGCGCTTTCGGCCCTGCTCACCCTGTTCGGGGTGATGGTCGTCGTCTTCGTGCTGGTGCGCGTGGTGCCGGGAGACCCGATTGCGATGATGATCGCGCCCGGTGCGTCGGAGGCCGACATCGCGGCGCTGCGCGCCCTCTATGGGCTTGACCTGCCGATCTGGCAGCAGTTCCAGGTCTGGTTCCTGCAGGTGCTGAACGGTGACCTCGGCACCTCGATCTCGATGAAGCAGAATGTACTGACCATCATCGGCGACCGGCTTCCGGCCACGATCGAACTCGCCCTGCTTGCACTTGTGATCGCCGTTGCCTGGGGCGTCACCATCGCCCTCGTCTCCACTGCCTGGAACAACACGCTCGCCGGCAAGCTGATCGACAATTTCAACGGCATCATGCTGGCGGTGCCCGACTTCATCTGGGCGCTCACCTTCGTGCTCGTGCTCGGCGTGCTGCTGCCGGTGTTCCCGATCTCCGGGCGGAGCGACCCCACGATCGATGCCGGGCTTGTCACGCAGTTCTTCCTGCTCGAGGGGCTGCTGCGCGGCAAGTTCGGCTTCGTCCTCGACGTGCTGAGCCACATGCTGCTGCCGGCCCTCGCCATGGCGCTGCCGCTTGCTGCCGTAATCGGCCGCGTCTTGAAGAACACCATGATGGACGTGATGGTGCAGGACTATATCCTGCTCGCCCGCATCAAGGGCCTGTCCGCAACGCGCATCCTGCTGCAGGAGGCGCTGCGCAACGCGGCCGTGCCCGCACTGGCGCTGACCGGCGTGCAGTTCACCTTCCTGATCGGCGGCACGGTGATCACCGAGCGGATCTTCTCCTACCCCGGCATCGGCAATCTCGCCATCGACGCGGTGATCAACCGCGACCTGCCGCTGATCCAGGGCCTTGTGCTGACTTTTGGCATCATCTTCATCCTCGTCAACATGGCCGTCGATGCGCTGGCGGCCTGGCTCAACCCCAGGCTCCGCCATGCCTAGGGACCTCCGCATCTGGCTCTGCGGCGGCTTCATCCTGCTGCTCGCCT
>JADCDC010000146.1 GCA_020252385.1 Aestuariivirga sp. | reverse complement strand
TCGACGGCGGCGTAGATGTCCTCGATTCCCTGATCCGTCATCGCATAGCAGCCGATCGAGACACAGGCCCCATGCACCATCAGGAAGGAGCCAGTGCGCCCCTGGGCGCTGTCGAAGGCATTCGGAAAGCCGATGTTGAAGGCAAGGTGATAGTCCGAGTCGGGCTTCAGCTGGCGAGTCGACACCAGGTAGAAGCCTTCCGGCGACTGCCCGTCGCCCTCCTTCAGCTTGGGGCCAAGCCGCCCCGACCAGGCGCAGACCGGAAAGGTGAGCGCCAGTTCGAACCGCCCGTTCCGCTCCAGCCACAGTTCGAGGATGCTCTCCTCCTTGAAGATGCGGATGTGAGCCGGCTGGCCCAGTACGAAGCCGCCTGCGGCCAGCCGTTCAGCGAGGGGTGTGCGGTTGGGGGGTGCGGTCATCGCGTGCCAGAGGAGATAGGCCGCCAGCGCAGCACTCAGCGTGAGCAGGAGAGCGAGGAGCCGCCGCATCACGCCGCGAGGTGCCGGAACTCCGCGATCACCTGCTCATAGACCTGCCGCTTGAAGGGCACGATCAGGTCGAGGACCTCGCTCATCGGCGCCCAGCGCCATTGGTCGAATTCCTGCTTGTGGCCCGGCGGCTTCAGGTTGATTTCACTGTCCTCGCCGGTGAAGCGGAGCGCAAACCACTTCTGCGTCTGGCCGCGGTACTTGCCGTTCCATGACTTGCCGATCAGGTGTTGCGGCAGGTCGTAGTTATACCAGCGGCTCGACTCGGCGATCACCTTCGCGGAGGTGACGGCGGTTTCCTCGGCCAGTTCCCTCAGCGCCGCCTTGGCCGCGTCCTCGCCCTTGTCGATGCCGCCCTGCGGCATCTGCCACCAGTGGCCCTTGCCCTCGTCGTTCTGCTTGTCGAAGCGGCGGCCAATCCAGACGTGGCCCTCGCCGTTCAGCAGCATCACGCCCACGCAGGGGCGGTAATCGGTAATCTCGTCCTTGCCCGCCATCAACTGGCTCTTCCCTTGTAGGCCGCACTCACCGGCACCAGCAATATGCCCCTTTCCTGCAGGGTTTTCGCCCATTCCGCAACCGTCTCGATGGTCACGTCGAGGCCCGATCCGGTGCCAATCGCAAGGCCGTTCCGGGCCGCCTCCTGCTCGAGTTGCGCCAGCGCCTCGGCGATGGCGGGGGCAGTGGGCTCGGCGTCGATGGTCACGCTGGAGCGCTGCATCGGCAGCTTCACCTGCCGCCCCACCTTGGGCGAGATCGTCAGGTTCACGCTCGCGTCCTCGAGATAGGCGAGGCCCCTGGCGCGCAGTTCCGCCATCAGCGGCGTCAGCGCCTCCTCGCTGACGAGGAGCCTGGCACCCATGTAGTTGGTGACGCCGGAATAGCCTGCGAAGCGGCTCATGTGCCAGCGCAGCGCCGCCAGGTTCTCTTCCGCCGGGGCTTCCGCCAGCAGCGTCTTGGGGCCGGGGTTGGCGCCTGGATAGCCCACGGGCTCCATCGGCACCTGCAGCATGATCTCGTGTCCCGCGGCGCGCGCCCGGTTCACCTGCTCCTGCAGCTTCTCGCCATAGGGCGCGAAGCCCAGCGTGACGTCGCCCGGAAGCTGGTCGATGGCCTTGCGGGTCAGCCGGTCGTTTAGGCCCATGCCGCCCAGCACGATGGCGATCTTGGGCCGGGCGGAGCTCGTCACCGACAGTGGCGTCACCTGCGCATAGACGTCGAAGGGCTTGCGGCCCCGGCTGGAGATGCGGGGCAGGGGGCCGTCCGCGGTGGTTTCGGTGACGGCCGCGATGGGGGCAGGCTTCAGCGGCCGGTTCGGCGGGATGAAGACCATGGCCTCCTGCTGGCCCTCCGCCTCGCCTGGCGCCTCGTTCGCCTCGCCGTCGAATACGGTGATTTCGGCCGCACTCTGGTCGATCACCTCTTCCGGGTTGTCGATCGGCTCGGTCGGACCCTCGTCCTCAGCCGGGGTCGTCGATGCCGTGACCAGTTCCGCGACGGGCGGAATCACGGCCACCAGCACCGGTTCTCCTGCCGGCGGATGGGGGCTCAGCACCAGCCAGGCGCCGCCCGACAGGAAGACAGCGCCCAGCAGGCTGGCGGCAAACGCCAGGGGGCCCGGCCGGCGCGCCCACAGGCGCTGTCCCCAGCTTCGCTTCCGCAAGGGTTTTCTCAGTTCGTCGCGCGGCATTCTCGGGCTTTCGCTGTCCGGTCCCTGATTCGGCGTTCATCCGACTCTCTCCCCGCAAGCGTTAATGGCCTGTTAACCTTAGTGCAGAAGTTGCCGAATCCGCCCGTTCCGGCATCACGAATGAAAAAGGGCGCCGGGTCATGAACCCGGCGCCCGGAAGATGCTGACGGTCTGCGTGGTCAGTTGGCCGTGGTATTGGCCTCGCCCTTGGCCTTCTCGTCCTTGGGCTTGACGTTGGAGACGACCTTCACGCCGTTCAGGAGGTCGATTGCCGCCTTGAGCTGCATGTCCTTGGTCTTGTCTTCGGGCACGTAAGCCGAGGACCCGCCGCCCTCTTCGCCGCCCGTCTCGTTGGAGAGGTGGCCGCGCAGACCCGCCTCTCCCTCGGTCGAGACGTCCTTGCCCTTGAGTTCGGGCGGCAGTTCCTGCTCGATCACGATATCGGCGTCGATGCCCTTGGCCTGGATGGAACGGCCCGCCGGCGTGTAGTAGCGCGCCGTGGTCAGGCGGAGCGCACCTTCGCTGCCGAGCGGGATGATGGTCTGCACCGAGCCCTTGCCGAAGCTCCGCGTGCCGATCAGCGTGGCGCGCTTGTGATCCTGCAGCGCGCCGGCCACGATCTCGGAGGCCGAGGCCGAGCCGCCGTTGATCAGCACCACCACCGGCTTGCCGTTGGCGAGGTCGCCCTTCGTGGCGTTGAAGCGCTGCGTCTCGTCGGCATGGCGTCCCCGGGTCGAGACGATCTCGCCGCGGTCGAGGAAGCTGTCGGACACGGAGATCGCCATGTCGAGCAGGCCGCCCGGGTCATTCCGGAGGTCGATGATGTAGCCCTTGGCCTTGTCGCCCAGCGTGGTGCGGAAATGCTCCATCGCCTTCTCGAGGCCCTCCTGCGTCTGCTCCGTGAAGGAGGAGATGCGGATGTAGCCGATGTCGTTGTTCTCGATATTGAACTTCACCGACTGCACGCGGATGCGGTCGCGCGTCAGCTTCTGTTCGAAGGGTTCCTTGCCCTCGCGCTGGATGGTCAGCACGATGTCGGTGCCGATCTTGCCGCGCATCTTGTCGACGGCCTCGCTCAGCGTCATGCCCTGCACTTCGGTGCCGTCGATCTTG
>JADCDC010000145.1 GCA_020252385.1 Aestuariivirga sp. | reverse complement strand
TCACCGACCGCCACATCGCCGCAACGCTTGAGCCGCTGGTCAAGCTCGAGGAGGGCGAGGGCCTCGAAGACATCTCCCGCGGCATCGCCTTCCGCCTGGTTGAGACGCTGGGCGTGCTGCCCCGCGACACGGTGGTGGACGAGGTGAAGGCGCTCTCCCAGGAGGATCGCGCCAAGCTGCGCGCCCTGGGCGCCCGCTTCGGCGCCTTCAACGTCTATGTCCCCGCCCTGCTGAAGCCCGCGCCGACCGAGCTCCGCCTGCTGCTCTGGGCGCTGAACCTGCAGAAGGAAGGCAAGCTCGATCCCGCCGCCCTGCCCCAGCCTCCCGGCCAGGGCCTCACCTCTGCGAACTTCGACCGCTCGACGCCCAAGGGCTTCTACGGCGTATGCGGCTATCGCATCTGCGGTTCGCGCGTCGTGCGCATCGACATGCTGGAGCGCCTCGCGGACCTCATCCGCGACCGGGTGTTCTGGCGCGCGCGCTTTCCCGAGGAAGCGCGCCCGGCGGGATCGGTGGAAGGCGGCGGCTTCACGGTCGTGCCGGACATGATGTCGCTCGTCGGCTGCTCGGGCGAGGATTTCCTCGGCATCCTGCGCAGCCTCGACTACCGCATGCAGAAGAAGAAGGTGAAGCGCCCCCTGGCCGCCGCGGCACCCGGCACGCCGGGCCAGCCGCAGGAGCTTCCGGGCAACCAGCCCTCCGAGATTCCGCCCCCGGCGCCCGCGGAGGAGCCTCCTCCTTCCGAGCCCGTGACGACGCCGCCGTCCGAGCCGCCGGCGGAGCCCCCCACACCCCAGGAACTGCCGCCCGCCCCGGTCGAGGTGCCCCCGGCACCCGCCACGCCCGCCGCCGAAGCCGCGGATGGAGCGCCGGAGCCCGTGCCTGAGCCCGCCGCAGCCGAACCCGCCATGGAGGAGGTGGAGATCGAGGTCTGGTGGCCCAAGGACACCGGTCCCTTCCGTCACCGGCCGGAGCGGCAGCGCGAGCAGAACCGCCAGCGCCGCGATGCGCCGGCAGCACCGCGCGAGGGCGGCGAGGCGCCGGAAGGGGAGCGGCGCGAGCGTCGCCCGCCCCGCCACGGCAAGGGCCCGCGCCGCGAGGACCGGCCGGAGGCGGCGGAGCGCCAACAGCGGCCGGAGCGGCAGGACCGCAAGCCCCGCCGCGAGGAGCGCAAGCCCGCCTTCGAGGAGCGCAAGCCAAGGCCGGAGAAGCCGGTCGACCCCGACTCGCCCTTTGCCGTGCTGGGCGCGCTCAAGGCGAAGCTTGCCGGAAAGTGAGGCCACGGCGGGTGCACGCCAGCGCCTCGACAAGTGGCTGTGGATCGCCCGTGTCGTTAAGACGCGGGAGGCCGCCCAGGGCCTCGTCGAGGCGGGCCATGTCCGCATCAACGGCCAGAAGACGCTGAAGCCCGGCCATGCGGTGAAACCGGGGGACGTGCTCACCATCGTGCTCAACGCCCGGGTGCGGGTCCTCCACATCGCCGGTACGGGCGAAAGGCGGGGTCCGGCGGAGGCCGCGAGGCTGCTTTACCGCGAGGACGGCATGTCCGGAGCAGAGAGCAAAACGCCGTAAAAAGAGATGCAAGGTCAGCCGGAACTTGCTAGACAATCGTTCGCTTTAAAGAACGGCTGAGCCTATGACCTACATCGTCACCGACAATTGCATCAAGTGCAAGTATATGGATTGCGTGGAAGTTTGCCCCGTGGACTGTTTCTACGAGGGCGAGAACATGCTGGTCATCCACCCGGACGAGTGCATCGACTGCGGCGTCTGCGAGCCGGAATGCCCGGCCGAGGCGATCAAGCCCGACACCGAGCCGGGCCTTGAGGCCTGGCTGAAGCTCAACACCGAATATGCCAGCCAGTGGCCGAACATCACCACCAAGAGGGAACCCCCGGCGGACGCCAAGGAGTTCGACGGGGTGGAGGGCAAGCTGGAGAAGTATTTCTCCCCCAATCCGGGCGAGGGTGACTGACCCTCGTTTTCGGGGGGGCGGCGGCGCTCCCGACCATGCCTTTCCTGCATTCCGGCCATGCGCCGGCCTGCGCCGGGTTAACCTTTTTCCCCAGATTCATCCGTGTGCGGCGCAAGATTCCGCCGTACACGGACATGTCGGACTTTAAAAATGCTTAAACTTGTGGTATTTAGGCCACTATGAGTATGTACGCTGAATGACAAGGCAAGATCCGGGCCGCAACGCTCGGGTTTTTTTCACGCGAACGCCGGATACCCACGGCGATGGATCGGGGCCCGAGGGCGCCCTTCCGGTGGGTTGGATGCGGGCGTCTGATTAGGGAACTCGGACGAAGAGGCAATTTGCGCATGCCCATCATGCGCAATGCGGTTCATCCGTTTGCCGGTTGCAAGCGCATATACGACGAACAGATTTGGGCAAAGGGCGAAGGACAGAAATGACGAAAGCGAAGACGAAGACCGCAGCAAAGAAGCCCGTGGCCAAGGCCAAGGCGGCCCCCGCGAAGACCGCGAAGCCCGTTGCCGCCGCCAAGGCGAAGCCGGCGTCCGTAAAGCCGCAGGCACGGCCAGCCCAAAAGACCGCCGCCCCCAAG
>JADCDC010000144.1 GCA_020252385.1 Aestuariivirga sp. | reverse complement strand
GGCTCGTCTGCTTCCGCTTCCTGATCGCCATCGCCTCGATCTGGCGGATTCGTTCGCGGGTGACCGAGAATTGCTGGCCCACTTCTTCCAGCGTGTGGTCGGTGTTCATGCCGATGCCGAAGCGCATGCGGAGGACGCGTTCCTCGCGCGGCGTGAGGCTCGCCAGGACGCGGGTCGTGGTTTCGCGCAGGTTCGCCTGGATGGCGGCGTCGATGGGGAGGATGGCGTTCTTGTCCTCGATGAAGTCGCCCAAGTGTGAATCCTCCTCGTCGCCCACGGGGGTTTCGAGCGAGATCGGTTCCTTGGCGATCTTCATCACCTTGCGGACCTTCTCGAGCGGCATCGAGAGCTTGTCGGCCAGTTCCTCCGGTGTGGGCTCACGGCCGATCTCGTGCATCATCTGGCGCGAGGTGCGGACGATCTTGTTGATCGTCTCGATCATGTGCACGGGGATGCGGATGGTCCTCGCCTGGTCGGCGATGGAGCGGGTGATGGCCTGCCGGATCCACCACGTCGCATAGGTCGAGAACTTGTAGCCGCGGCGGTATTCGAACTTGTCGACCGCCTTCATCAGGCCGATGTTGCCCTCCTGGATGAGGTCCAGGAACTGCAGGCCGCGGTTGGTGTATTTCTTGGCGATGGAGATGACGAGGCGGAGGTTGGCCTCCACCATCTCCTTCTTGGCGATGCGGGCCTCGCGTTCGCCCTTCTGCACCATGGCGACGATGCGGCGGTATTCGGGGATCTGCAGGCCCGTGGCGGTGGCGAGTTCGAAGATCTCGTCGCGGATGACCTTTATCGAGTCCTTCTCGTCGTTCACGAACTTCTTCCAGCCGAACTTGGCAAGCCGGCCCACGCGCTTCAGCCAGTCGGGGTCAAGCTCATGGCTCTGGTATTCCTTCAGGAACTCAGGGCGCGGCACCTTGTAGGTTTCGGCGAGCCGCATGAGGCGGCCTTCAAGCGCGTTGAGACGCTTGTTGATGTCATAGAGCTGCTCGACGAGGGCCTCGATGCGGGCGTTGTTGAGGGAGAGCGACTTCACCTCCGCCACGATCTCCTCGCGCAGCTTCTTGTAGCGGCGCTCCTGGGAAGGGGAGAGCTCGGTGCCCTCGGCCACTTCCTGGTCCTGCAGCTTGCGGAGGCTCTTGTAGTTCTTGGCGATGTTGTCGAAGATCTCGAGGACCTTGGGCTTCAGCTCCGCTTCCATGGCGGAGAGCGAGACGCCGAGGTCATCACCCTCCTCGTCATCCTCCTCCTCGACCTGCGGCTTGTCGAAGTCCTCAGGGCTCAGCACGTCGCCGAATTCATCGTCAGCCGACGGGCGGCGGACGCTCGCGGCCACGCGCTTGGCTTCCGCGCGCTTGGCCTCGGCCTTCTTCTTCACCTCTTCCTTGGGCGGCACGTAAGGGGCGGGCGTCTGCACCGGGCCCTGCTTCTTGGCGTCGGGGCCGGCGTAGGTGGCCTCGAGGTCGATGATGTCGCGAAGCAGGATCTTCGCCTCGTTCAGCTCGTCGCGCCAGATGATGATGGCCTGGAAGGTGAGCGGGCTTTCGCAAAGCCCCGCAATCATCGCCTCGCGGCCGGCCTCGATGCGCTTGGCGATGGCGATTTCGCCCTCGCGCGACAGGAGTTCCACCTGGCCCATCTCGCGCAGATACATGCGGACGGGGTCGTCCGTGCGGTCGGCGGGCGTCTTCGCGGCCTCGACCTTGATCAGCGCGGTTTCCGTCGACTCGCCTTCGGCTTCCGCCTCGACCTTCGCGGTGAGGTTCTCGGATTCCTCTTCCGACTCGACCACGTTGATGCCCATCTCGTTGAGCATCGACATGATGTCTTCGATCTGCTCCGGGCTCGTCTCCTCGGACGGCAGCACCGCGTTCAGCTCATCGAGCGTCACGTAGCCGCGCGCCTTGGCGAGCTTGATCATACGCTTGACGGCGGCATCCGACAGATCGAGGATTGGAGAGTCCGCGCTGTCGCCGCCCTGGGCCTCCGGGGCTTCGCCGTCATCGCCCTGGGTCTGGGCTTCCTGCTCGTCCGGGGCGGGTGCGCGCACTTGGGCTCGGGCCATGTAATTTCCTCAGGTCTCGGGCGGGGCAACCCGCTTAGCAGTCTTGCGATTCGGGGTCAAAACCTATGGGCGGCCCGTTAAGTGCCGCTTAACCCAGATTTCGGCCCGAACCAGGTTCGGATCAGCCCCTCAGTTGATGGCGTCGGCAGGCCTTCCGCTCGCCGCACCGAAACCCTCGATCTGGGCTTCCTGGCCGGCATGGGACGACAATTGCTCGCGCACCGCCTTGAGGGCGTTGAGCTTTTCCTCCGTCGGGTCGGCCGCGAAGGCGGCTTCAGCCGCCTTGAGCTCCCGCTCGAGGGTGACAGTTTTCCGGTGCAGGGCGATCATCTGACGGAGGCCTGTGCGGGCGTCATCTTGCGCAGCCCCGCTCCCAAGGAACCATTCGTTCAGCCGTTTCGCCTGGGATTCCAATCGGTCCAGCAGGGGACCAGATCCCATTCGGATCAAGTGGGCACGGAGGTCCGTTCCGTCAAGGCCGGATCCCAGTGCGGCGCCATCTAGGATCTGCGAGCGCAGCAAGTCAAGTTCCGGCACGGTCAGCTCGAGCTCGGCGAAGGCGTCGAGGAACTCATGGAGCAGGTCCGGGTGGTTGACGAGTGCGAGCACGATCATCCGCTCCCGCCGCTCGGCACCGTCCCTGGCGTTGGACCGGGCGGCGAGCCGCTTCAGCTGCGCGGTGGGCGGCTGCTGGACGTCCCACGGGCGCTCGCCGGGCCGGAAGGGCCTCCGCCCACCCCCCTGATAGGCCTGGCGGCGCGGGCCCTGCCCCCGCTGGCCGCCCGCCGGCTGGAACAGGGCGCGCAGGCGCTCGCCAAACTCGGCAAGATAATGCTTTCTCACAACATCATCGCCGATCCCGTTGAGAAGGCTTCGTAAATCGCCCTCGAACTGTGCGCGCCGCTCCGGCGTCGCCCGGTCGTTCTGGACAAGCGCGCGCTGCCACAGCATCTCTGACAGGGGCTGGGCGGCATCGACCACGGCGCGCACCGCGTCCGCTCCTTCAGCCTTCAGGAGATCGTCCGGGTCCTGGCCTTCCGGCAGCAGGGCGAAGCGGAGCGAATGGCCGGGGGCGAGGAGCGGCAAGGCGAGGTCCAGCGCCCGGTAGGCGGCCTTGAGGCCCGCCTGGTCGCCATCGAAGCAGAGCACGGGCTCCGCCGCCTGCCGCCACAGCAGGCGGAGCTGGTCCTCGGTCAGCGCAGTGCCCAAGGGAGCGACCGCCTGCGGCAATCCGGCGCGGTGCATGGCAATGACGTCCACATAGCCCTCGACCGCGATGATCTGACCT
>JADCDC010000143.1 GCA_020252385.1 Aestuariivirga sp. | reverse complement strand
GTCGAGGCGCACCTTGATCAGCTTCTCGCTCACCGCGAAGGAGACGAGGCGCTGCGCCGTCTGGCGCGACACGCCAAGCTTGCGCGCGATCTCGTCCTGCGTGTTCCCGGCGATGTAGTAGAGCCAGCCGGCGCGCGCCGCGTCGTCCAGCCTGTCGCGTTCGGAATCCGGCTTGCGGGACATGCGTCACCACCTCATTTCTGAAACCACAACTAAGGCGAGACTGACCGTAAGGAAAGTCCGAATTTCACGAGGACGCGCCCGAGTTCCGCCATGCTGGCGGCGGTGAGATGCGGCCTCACGTCATCCGGCAGCCGGTAGCCCGCCTCGACATGGGCACCACCCGCGAAGTGGCAAACCGTCATGCCCGCGGCGAGCCCCGCCCGGACCCCCATCTCGCTGTCCTCGATCACGAGTGCCCGGGCCGGATCGGCACCCATGCAATGTGCTGCATGGAGGAAGAGATCGGGGGCGGGCTTGCCCCGCTCCACCTCGGCACTGGTGAAGCAGCGCCCCGCGAAGAAGCCCTGAAGGCCGGTGGCGGCGAGTGTCACCGCGAGGCGCTGCGGGCTGGAACTGGTGGCGAGGCAGAAGGGTGTTTCGAGTGTGGCGAGCAGGCTTGCGGCACCGGGCATGGGCTTCAGGTCCCGGCGGATGCGATCGAGCAGTGCGAGCCGGTAGCGCGCCTCGAAGCCCTCGGGCAGCGGGCGGCCGAAGCGCCGGGCGGCGCGCTCAGCCGCCGCCGCGAAGCTTCGCCCCAGGAAGTCGCTGCGAAAGGCCTCCTCGGTGATGGAGAAGCCCTCCTCCGCCAGCATCGCCATCAACGTGCCCGCACTCAGCATCTCGCTGTCGACCAGCACGCCGTCGCAGTCGAAGATCACCAGTGCGGGTGAAGAGGCATCACGCATGGCCTTTCATGCAACAGAGGCGACGCTAGGTCAAAGGGGCGCAAACCTGGAAGAGCGCTCCCCGTGCTTGCCATGGATCACGCGGGCGCGTATCGAACATGGGGGGCGCCCACAGGGATGTTTGGCCGGATCGATGGTTCGGCCGTCGCTGCTGCAACGGGATTGCGCCGATGAACCAGAAGCCCTCCTCGCTCCATGCCGAAAGCCTTCGCCTCGCCGCATCCGCGGCGCGCATCGGCTTCTGGAGCTGGAGCCCGCAGAGCGGCTTCCAGTGGGACGCCAGCCTCTATGCCCTCATCGGCCTCGATCCCGGCGAGCATGAGGCCGCACCCGGCACGCTCCTGCCCTTCGTCCACCCCGACGACCGGAGCATCCTCGAGGAAGGCGGCCGCGCCATCCTGGCGGGGGAGGAGGTGAACCCCAAGGACGAGTTCCGCCTCCTCGCGCCCGACGGCACGATCCGATGGTTCGAAGTCCACCGGACGCGCACGCCGGGCTCGCAGCAGATCGTCGGCCTCATGCAGGACATCACCGAGCGCAAGGAGGCGCTCGCGGCGCTGACCGCGAGCGAGGCGCGGCTCGAACTTGCGGCCTCGGCGGCGCGCATCGGCATCTGGGACTGGGATCTCGCCAGCGGCCGGATCATCTATTGCCCGCGCGCCCGCGCGATCTGCGGCTTTCCGCCCGACAGCCCGCTGACGATTTCGGACGTGCGCCACGTCACCCATCCCGACGACCTGCCGCTGACCACCGCCCAGGCGGCACGCGCACTCGATCCCTATATGCGCGACACCAGCCACTACAATTACCGGGTCGTCAGGCCGGATGGCAGCGTGCGGCACGTGGTGGCCCATGGCGTGGCGGTGTTCCAGCCGGTGGCGGGGGTCGTCAAGGCCGTGCGCTATGCCGGCACGCTGCAGGACGTCACCGAGCGCTGGGAGCTCGAGCAGGCGAAGGAGGAGAGCCAGGCGCGGCTCCAGATCGCCGTCGACGCCGGGCGCATGGCGATCTGGGAGGTCGACATCGCCACGGGCGCGATGCGCCACTCGGCCGAGCTGAACCGCCTGCTGGGCTTCCCCGAGGACAGCCGCCCGACGCTCGATGAGGTGCGGCAGCGCTACTATCCGGGCGAGCGCGAGAGGCTTGGCGAGGCGGCGCGCGAGGCGCTCTCGCGCGGCGAGCGCTTCGTCGAATTCGAGTTCCGCTATGTGATTCCCGATCAGCCGCTGAAGTGGCTGCTGATGCGCGCCGAGGTCACCCTCGACCCTCAGGCCATGCCCACGCGGGCGGTCGGCGTCATCATGGACATCACCGAGCGCAAGCGTACGGAAGAGCACATCCAGCTCCTGATGCGGGAGGTGAACCACCGCTCGAAGAATCTTCTCGCCGTCGTCCAGTCGGTGGCCAGCCAGACGGCCAGCCGCTGCGAGCCCTCGGATTTCGTGCAGCGCTTCGGCGAGAGGCTGCAGGGACTGTCCGCCAGTCACGATCTCCTGGTGCGCAACACCTGGCGCGGCGTCTCGCTTGCCGAGCTGATCCTGTCTCAGCTCTCCCACTTCAGCGACCTGATCGGGCAGCGCATCGCGCTCGATGGTCCCGAACTTCACCTGAAGGCGTCGGCCGCGCAAAGCCTCGGCATGGCGCTGCATGAACTCGCCACCAATGCGGGGAAGTACGGCTCGCTGTCGGGCGGCAAGGGCCGGCTCGACATTTCCTGGCGCCTCGAAGAGCGGGACGGCGCCCCCATACTGGCGCTTCTCTGGCGGGAAAGCGGCGGGCCGCCGGTGGGCAAACCCGAGCGCCGCGGCTTCGGCACGCTGCTCGTCACCGACATCACGCGCGCGGCACTCGAGGCCCAGATCACGCTGGAGCTTCCGCCGGATGGCCTCAGCTGGCGGCTCGCGGCGCCCATAGCACACGTGCTGCAGGGGTGAGGGCGGGCGCAGCGCTCAGCCGGTTGCGGGCTGTCCTTCGCCCAGCGGCGCGGGCGCCGCAACGCCGCGGGTGACGCCGATCACCGCCTTCACCGGCAGGTGGTCGGAGGCGACGCGCGAGCGCTCGGTCTCGACGGCGAACATCTCGTAGACGGTGACGTGCTTGTTGGTCAGCACCCTGTCGAGCGGCCACAGCGGGAAGCGCGAGGGGAAGCTGGCGATCGCCATATCGACGTCGCTCAGATGCGGGTCGAAGGGCCGGAGTGCCGAGCGTCCGCCCACCCGCCATTCATTGGTGTCGCCGAGCAGGATCACCGCGCGCTCGTCCAGCGGATGGGCTGCACCCAGGATCGCCTCCGCCTGCCGCGCGCGAGACGAGGCGAGCAGCCCCAGATGCGCGCCGATGATGCGGATCGGCATCGCGTCGACGGTGAAGTCCACCAGCACGGCACCCCTGGGCTAGAAGCCCGGCAGCTTCATCTTGGTGAGTCCCGTCACATGGCCGCGGCGATAGCGGATGACGTTGCCGTGCCAGCCATGGCTCAGCTTGCGCGAGCCCTCGTCGAGCACCGAGCGGTAGCCGCCCTTCTCGTAAAGCGACTTCAGGTTCAACAAGCCCCTGCGATTGCCGAAGCGCTGGTCGGCCTCCTGCAACGCGATGATGTCGGCGTCGAGTTCCAGCACCACCTCGAGCACCCGGTCGGGATCGAAGGTGCCGTCCGTGCCCACGCATTTGTGAACGTTGTAGGACGCGACGGATATGGTCAGCGACGGTTCATGGCCCTCATGCGTCGGCCGCTTCTGGCCGACAGGCGGCGCTTCTCGACCTGCGCTGCGGGTCAGATTCCGCCGCAGGGCGGGAACGATGTGTCTCATAGTGCATTTATCCCCGTCCGCCGGACCTGTCGCGGGAGCCCGGATGACTCGTTCTGATCGGCATGACAAAGTGCATAGTCCGAGTGTCAGGTTCAAGTGCGTTTTTCGCCTGCCCTCCGGACGGGGATTCGAGATTGTCGTCACTGCCCGACATATGGCTGCTGATCGCCGCCGCAGCGGCACTTGCCGCCGGTGCGGTGCTCGTCGGCGTCTACGCCTTCGGCAGGGTCGCCCAGCGCAGGCAGGGTCAGGAGAGCTTCGCGCTTCCGCTCCGCGATGACCAGACCGCACTCGACCGGCTGGCCGCACCGCTCGCCGCGCGTCACGAAGGCGAGAGCGGCCTCATGCTGCTGACCTCGAGCCTCGCCGCGTTCCATGCGCGCCTCGAGACGGCGCGCGCCGCCGGCCGCAGCCTCGATCTGCAATACTATTACTGGAAGAACGACCTCACCGGCCGCCTGCTCCTCCGCGAGGTCTTGGCGGCGGCGCGGCGCGGCGTCAGGGTGCGCCTCCTGCTCGACGACATCAATTCCTTCGGCTTCGATCCATCGCTCCTGGCACTCGACAGCCATCCCAACATCGAGGTGCGGCTGTTCAACCCGAGCCGCAGCCGCACCGATGCCTTCCGCCGCGGCCTCGAACTTGCGGTCAAATACTTCACCGCCACGCGGCGCATGCACAACAAGTGCTGGATCGCCGACGGCCGGGTGCTGATCGCCGGCGGCCGCAACATCGGGGATGCCTATTTCGACGCCTCGCAGGAGGCCAATTTCCACGACATCGACGTCATGGCGCTGGGCCACTGCGTGGCCGAGGCGCAGCGCATCTTCGATCGCTACTGGAACAGTCCGCCCGCCCTGCCGATCAAGCTCCTGCACAAGCTCCGCCGCATCGGCAGGCCGCAGTGGAGCAGGCTGGCGCGCCGCCTTGCGAAGCATGCCGCCTCGCCGCGCGCCCTGAAGTTCATGGAGCATGTCGCGGCCGAGCCCGATCGCCTGCGGCTTGGCGCGGAATTGCCGCTCGACTGGTCGGCGGATGTCGAGGTGATCGCCGATCCGCCCGGGAAGGCGTCCGGCCAGTCACGCCCCGAATGGATGGGCGAGCGCATCAGCGCGCTGTTCGGCACCGCCAGGCGGAGCCTGCTCATCGCCTCGCCCTACTTCATCCCGGGCCGCGCGGGCACCAGGACGCTCGCCAGCCTGGTGGCCGAGGGCCGCTCGATCCGCGTCCTCACCAACTCGCTGGCGGCAACCGACGTACTCGCGGTGCACGGCGCCTATGCGCGCTACCGCCCCGCACTGGTGAGCGCGGGCGTCATCCTGCATGAGCTGAAGCCGGAACCGCGGCGCCACCGCGCCTCGCTGTTCGGCTCGCGCACCGCAAGCCTGCACACCAAGGCCTTCATCATCGATGGCGAGCAGGGCTTCGTCGGCTCCTTCAACCTCGACCCGCGCTCGCATTCGATCAACACCGAGATGGGTCTGCTGTTCCGCTGCAAGCCACTGGTGAAGGAACTCGAACGCGCCTTCGAAACCCAGTTGGCGCCGGAATTCAGCTACCGCCTCGGGCTCCGCGATGGCCGCCTCGTCTGGACCGAAGCCCGCGACGGCCAAGAGCATGCGCATGAGACCGAACCCGAGGCACCGCTCCGCCGCGTCATCCCCGCCTGGCTCATCTCCTGGCTCCCGATCGAATCGCAGCTGTAAGTTTGTTCAGGCGATGCGGCGGAGAAGTGCGATCAGTTCCCGCTGCTCGACCTGATC
>JADCDC010000142.1 GCA_020252385.1 Aestuariivirga sp. | reverse complement strand
GGCGTGCAGCCCGATGCCGGTGATCGAACCATCGAACCCATCATAGTCATCGTCATCGTTTCCGAAGCCGTTGGACCCTCCATCGCCGGAGGGCAGGTCGAGATAGCCGCCGAAGAACTGGCCGAACAGCGTGTCGTCATCCATCAGCGTCTCGCGCAGCAGCGTGAGCGAGGCTGTCGCAGTCGTCTCGCCGTCAAAGTGGCGCACGTCGAGTTCGCTGTCGAGAATGTAGCGCGTCCGCTCGGCGCAGGGCGTGAGCGGCTTGTGAACGTTTGCATCCGCCGACAGGGTAATGCCGTCCTCGACCGTCTCGATCAGGAATCCGCCGTTGATGTGATTGGGATCGTCATCCTTGCACTCCTCGGGCGAGCGCAGCCGCTGTGCGCCCTGCCTCGCAAAGCTGTTGAAGCGGCCGGACTCGACCGTGATGAGACCCTGAAGGTGATCGGACAGGACGTCGTTCAGCTCGTCCTCCACGAGGTCGATCAGCTTCACGCCGACCCGCGTGCCGCCTTCGGCGGAGACGGGATCGCCTTCGAAATCCTGGGCCTCCGCGAGTGCCACATTGTCCACATGGCCCGTCGCGATGTCCTGCTTGGTCATGGTGTAGGAGGCCGTCCAGGTGACGCTGGCGCCGGGCGCCAGATCGTTGTTCTCCCCGAAGCCGTCGATGGTGGCGCCGCCGCTCGCATACTGAGGCTCGGGAAGCGGGCCGGTGCCCGTGAACTTGCCCTGCTGCTCGGTGATGTCGATGTTGAACAGCGTGACGTTGCCGGTGTTGGTGGCGACGAAGGTGTAGGCGACCTTGTCGGCGCTCACCTTGCCGGTCTTCTTCAGGACCATCGCCGGCTGGCGCTTCACGGTGGTTACGGTCGGCTCGTCGTTCTCGACGTCGGTGCCCGAGGTATCGCTCACCTCGCGCGTTCCGGTGAAGCCCGTGGCCACCGCCGTGTTCGACAGGCCGCCCGCATCGACGTCGGCCTGCGTCACGGTGTAGTCGCCGATGAAGTCCGTCGATGCCTGCGGCGCGAGGCTCGGCACGGATGCGGGCGTGATATCGGTTTCATCATAGTCGGTGATCAGCTGGAGCGTGGTCGTCCCGCGCGAGAGATCGTCCGACGAGATCCTGACATTTGCAAGCGCCACACCGCCGGTGTTGGTGACGGTGATCGTATAGCGCAGCGTGTCGCCGGCGCTGAGCCCCGGCGGAGCCACGTCATTGACGATCTCGGAGGTCTTCACCGCCGCGATCTTGCCGGGCGGGATGAGCGGCACCTCGGTGAGCCCGTCGAGGGCGTCATCGGCCGGGTGCGACGCGTCGCTGACCGGGTCGCCGACGTCGGGCGTTCCTTCCGCCTCCGCCTGGTTCTCGACCTTGCCGGCTTCGATGTCGGCGTCGGATACGGTGTAGACCGCCGTGTAGGTCGCGGTTTCACCAGGCTCGAGGGTGCCCTTGGGTGAGTTGAGGCTGGCGGACTGCCAGTCCGGGGTGGGTGCCGCGTTGGTGCCTGAGAAGGACAGTTCCGTGACCTCCACCGATCTCAGCGTCACGTTGCCGGTGTTCGTCACCTTGAAGGTGTAGGTGATGGTCTCGCCATCCGTGGCGCCGCCATCGTTGTTGGCATCGTTGAAGACACCTTCCTTGATGATCGAGAGCTTCGGTTCGGTGACCAACGGGAATGTGGTGGGACCGTCGGCGGCGGTGTCTTCGGGATGCGACTCATCCGACACGTCGCCCGCAGGCGATTCGGCCGTGACCTCTGCGGTGTTCACCACCTCCCCGGCGTTGAGGTCGTCCTGGTCGATGGCATAGGTCGCCTGGAACGTCGTGGAGTTGGTCTCGCCAGGCTCCAGCGTGATGGGGCCGCCTTCGACCGTGACCATGGGGTCGCTCACCTGAACGTTGGTCAAGGTCACATTGCCTGTGTTCGTGACCGTGAAACCGTAGGTGATCGTCTGCTTGAGCTTGGCCGGTTCGGTGACGGTGCTGGAGATGACCGTCTTCAGGAGCGTGATGCCCGGCAGCTGCGTGAGGTCGACCTTGGTCGGACCGTCCTCGTCCTGGTCCGTCGGGTGCGACAGGTCATCGACCGGATCGCCCTGGCCCTGGGGCGGCAGTCCCTGTGTGCTGGCCTGATTATCGACGAAGCCCGCGTCGACATCTTCCTGGGTCAGCGTGTATTCGGCCGTGTAGGTGGCGGTCTCGCCCGGCTGCAGTGTCCCTTCGATGGGCCCGCCGGCCTCATGGACGAAGACCGGATCGGGCAGCTTCCCCTTGCCGGTGAATTTGGCCTTCAATTCCGTGACGTCCACGCCCGTGAGCGTGAGGTTGCCGGTGTTCGTGACCTGATAGGTATAGGTGATGATGTCGCCGGCCTCGGGCTTTCCGGGGGTGGTGGTGTTGGCCGAGTCGCTGTAGACGCCGGACTTGACCAGGGCGATGCCGGCCCTGGTGCCGAGCGGAACCTCTGTTGGCGTGTCGTTCGTCTGCTCGGTGCCGGAGATGTCGGTCACCTTCTCGCCTTCGGGCGGCGTTCCGGTCACCGTGGCGGAGTTCTCCACCTTCCCGGCGTTGATGTCCCCCTGCTTGATCGCATAGGTCGCCTTGAAGGTGATGCTGTCGGCGGCCCCGGGCGCAAGGCTTGCGATGGGGCCACCTTCCAGCGTCACGCCGGGGAAGTTGTCTTCGAGGGTGATGTCCTTCAGCGTCACGTTGCCGGTGTTCGTCACCGTGAAGCTGTAGCTGATCAGCTGACCCACCACCGCCGGTTCCGTCACCTCCGAGGCATCGGCC
>JADCDC010000141.1 GCA_020252385.1 Aestuariivirga sp. | reverse complement strand
TCGCGCCGCAGTCCCGCATGAGCGCGGCGAAAAGATCTGGCAAGGCCCGGATGTTCATCACCGATACGGTGATGCCGAAGCGGATCGACACATGCGGGCAGCGCTCACGCACGGCGTTGACATTGGCGGCGAAGACCGTCCAATCGAAGCCCTTGCGGATGATGGCTCCCAGTTCGCCGGCCGCGTCGACGCTGGCCTCGACCTCGACACTGGGAAACTGCGACCACAGATCGAGGATCGACCGATCCTTGTGGGACAGCACCGACATGTTGGTGTTGTAGGCCAGCGAGAGATCGGTTCTCCCCAGCGCGATGAGGCGCTCGAGCAGGGCGTAGTGCTCAGGCTGCATCAGCGGCTCGCCGCCGGCGAAATAGATGTGCTTGAGCTGCAAGAGCCCCGGTTCCACCTGCCCCATGAATTCATCGACGGTCTCGAAGCTCGAGATTTCCGCCTTGTCACCGATGGCCTTGCCGAGCGCCTTCGCGTCAGCGAACCACCTGGAGCTCGCGCCATGCCAGCAGCTGCGGCATCTGAAGTTGCACAGGTTGGAAAACCTCAGATCGAGCGCGGTTGGAAAGGCCGGGGCATCGCCGGCCGCCGCGATCTGCCGAAGTGCGCCATCGAAGCGCCGATTGGATTGCAGGCGCAGGCTGCTGCCCTCGCTCGCCTCCCGGTCGATGCATTTGCGGCAGGCCTCGAGCCGAACGCCATCGCGGAAGGCGCGCCGGACCTCGTCGAGCTGCGGGCTTTGCCATGCCTCTTCCAGGGTCGAAGCCTTCAGGTTCGCCACCTCGCCCTTGAACTCGCAGCACGGCGAGATCGCGCCCGATGTCGCCACATGCAGGTTGATCCAGGGCAGGACGCACATGAAGCCCGGCGTCTTGCCCGGCTCCGTCACATCGCCAGCTCCCTCCTGTGCCGACCCGTCCATTTCAGCGTCAATCCCTGCCATGCCGAACCCGTTCTCACGCGAAGAACGATCACACCGGAACACGTGCTGGATTTCAAGTGTGTGAGGGCAGTGCGGGATTTTCCGAACTATGTGGATGCTGCACGGCTGGCGGCAAATTTCCGCCAGCCGCCGAATGCCGTGATGTCGGTGGCGCCGTCAAGGCCTACGGCTTCGGCGAGGAAGCCCTTTGGCGATGTTCCGTCCGCGAGCATGATGGTGCCGATACCCAATGGCGGGGGAATGGCGGCGACGAAGGAGGCGAACTGGTCGGGAGCAAGGCTCCAGACCTCGACGTCGATCGGGGCTCCCTCTCCGCGCCCGGCCCTCTGGAGGCCGGGCTTCGGCACGTTCTGCCCCGCCAGCGCGAAGAGCCGGTAGTCGCCCGATGTCTTCGCCTCGCGGCAGAAGCGCGCGCCGCGGGCCTTGAGTTCGCCGTTGAGCGGCATGCCCCTCCTGCGTGCGCCAACCACGACGAGTTCGATCTCCCCGTTGCCGGCGGAGCCCATGGGCAAGGGCTGCACCGGCTGTGTCCGCCCCGTCGCGCCGAGCGTGAGCCCGGAGGCGGCGTGGAGCAGGGCGGCGACGGAGGCGACCCTGTCATCATGCCCGGCGGGCGCCAGCATGGTGACGTTCATCGGCAGGCCGTCGCCGCGCCGGCCTGCTGGTACTGCGATGCCGCAGAGATCGAGCAGGTTGACGAAATTCGTGTAGGTGCCGAGCCGGCTGTTGGTGACGATGGGCTCGGCCAGAACTTCGGCAACGGTATAGTGCCGGGGTGCCGTCGGCACGCAGATCATGTCGACCGAGGCGATGACCGGCGCCAGCTCCGCCTTCAGGGCCTGCAGCGCGTAGAGGCCCTTGAACGCGTCGGCGGCCGAGAGCGTTCTGGCGCCGCCGATGATCTTGCGCGTCACCGGGTGCAGGCTCTCTTCCTTTTCCGCCATGAAATCCGCGATGGCGGCATAGCGCTCCGCCACCCAGGCGCCCTCATAGAGCAGGTTCGCCACCGCGTAGAAGCGTTCGAAAGGAATCTCCACGATCTTCGCCGGCAGGCGGGCAAGCATTTCGAGAGCAGCATCGAACGCCTTTTGCATCTCCTCGTCGCCGAAGAACTTGCGGTCCGCTGCGGCGGGCACGCCAATGGTCAAAGTGGTGGGCGGTGCGGCGAGGGCGCGCGCGGGAAATGCGCGTGAATAGCTGTCCGCCGGATCATGCCGCGTGGCGATGGAGAAGACCTTCCAGGCATCCGCCACGGTGAGCGCGAAGACGGAGACGCAGTCGAGCGTGCGGCAGGCCGGGACGACGCCCCTTGCCGAGAAGGCCCCGACCGATGGCTTCAGCCCCACGATGTTGTTGAGGCCGGCAGGGATGCGGCCGGAGCCCGCCGTATCCGTGCCGAGCGCGAAGGAGACGATGCCGCGCGCCGTGGCGACGGCCGAGCCCGAACTCGATCCGCCGGGCACGAGGGACGCGTCGATGGCGTTGCGCGGCGCCGGATGGGGCGTGCGGATGCCGACGAGGCCGGTGGCGAACTGGTCGAGGTTGGTCTTGCCGATGACGAGTGCGCCCGCCGCCTTGAGCAAGGCCACCACGGTGGCATCCCGCTCAGGCACATAGGCGAAGTCCGGGCAGGCCGCAGTGGTCGGCATGCCGGCGACGTCGATGTTGTCCTTGACCGCGAAGGGAACACCCCACAGCGGCTTCGCCACGGGATCGAAGGGGCCGAGCGCCTCCGCCGCGCGGAGCAGCGCATCGCGTTCCGCAACGTGGAGGAAGATGCCGGGATCGGAGGCCGCCTGAAGGCGCGCGAAGACGGTGTCGATCACCGTGGCAGGCAGGGTGCCCGCCGCATAGGCGGCGTGCAGGCTCTCGATGTCGAAGCTGAGATCGCTCATGAAGGCTCCTTGCCGGCGAGAATGACCACGGGCAGGCTCCAGTGGATCAGCACCGTGCAGCCCGCCTGCGACCAGACCGAATGCTGCGTTCCCGGTGCATTGGTCACCACCGTGCCGGCGTGATAATCTCCGTTCTCGTCGCTCTGCGTTCCCTCGAGGATCATGATCGTCTCGAGTCCCCGGTGGAGGTGAAGCGGTACACGCGCGCCCGGCTCATACCGCAGGATGGCGAGCGATGCTTCATCAGCACCGCCGCGCGCCAGCCAGTGTACGCTGACGCCGTCGCGGAACGGCTCATAGGACAGCCCGCGCCAGCCGCCGGAGAGGAGTGCGGGATAGCAACGCTCAAGCATGCGTCAGGCCCTCGGCGATGGCGCTCACCGGCGCGGTCCAGCCGACGATGGCGCCCTGCGCGCGGATCATGGCGATGGTGGCGGCCTTGAATTCCGGGAAGTAGCTTTCCGTGGCGTCCTCCGCGAGGATGCAGTCGTAACCCCGGTCATTGGCTTCGCGCATCGTGGTCTGCACGCAGACCTCGGTGGTGACGCCGGCGAAGACCAGCTGGCGGATGCCCATCTGCTTCAGGATCTCGCCGAGCGGCGTTGCATAGAAGGCACCCTTGCCGGGCTTCTCGATCACGATCTCGCCCACCATGGGCGCCAGTTCATCGAGGATGGCGGTTCCGTGCTCTCCGGCGATCAGGATACGGCCCATCGGGCCCTTGTCCCCGATCCTGAGGGACGGCGTTCCGCGGTTCAGCTTGGCCGGCGGGCAATCCGAAAGGTCCGGGCGATGGCACTCCATGGTGTGGATCACTGGAAGCCCCGCCGCGCGGAAGGCATCGATCAGCGCCCTGACGGCGGGCACGATCGCGGTGATGCGGCTCACGTCATTGCCGAGGCTTTCGCCGAAGCCGCCGGGCATGGCGAAGTCGCGCTGCATGTCGATCACGATCAGCGCGATGCTCTTGCGATCGAAGCTGAAGGCGAAGGGCTCCGCTACGATGCTGCCCATCAGCCGTGCCCCGCCATGTGCTGGCCGATGGTGGTGACATCGGCCGTCGCCGCCGGCGTCTCGTAGACGAGGGCTCCGTCCGACATGACGAGGATGCGGTCCGAGAGTTCGAGGAGTTCATCGAGGTCTTCCGACATCAGCAGCACCGCCGCCCCCATGTTGCGCGCCTTGACGATGCGCGCACGGATCTCCGCCACCGCCGAGAAGTCGAGCCCGAAACAGGGATTCGAGACGATCAGCAGGTCGACCTCGCCGGTGAGTTCGCGCGCCAGCACCGCGCGCTGCACATTGCCGCCCGAGAGTGCCGAAATGGGCGAGTCGAGTGAGGCCGTCTTGACGCGGAACTGGCTGACGAGGTGCTGGGCAAAGGACTTCATCGCCGACATGCTGATCCAGTTCACGGGCTTGCCTTCCGCATCGACGTCGAAGGTGCGGAAGGACAGGTTCTCGGCCACCGTCATGCGCGGCGCGCAGGCATTGCTGAGCGGCTCCTCGGGGATGAAGCGCACGTTGAGCTCCCGCGACTGGAGGCGCGTGGCGCGGTAGGGCGCCTGCTTGACCGTGATCTCGCCCGAGCGGCGCTGGCGCTGGCCGGCCAGCACCTCGAGAAGCTCCTTCTGGCCGTTCCCCGAGATGCCGGCGATGCCCACGATCTCTCCGGCGCGCACGTCAAGGCTTTCGATGTTGATGGACTTGAGGCCAGAGCGGTCCGGCGCGCTGAGCGACTTGACCGCCAGCACGACGGGGGCGGAGGCATCATGCGGGGCGCGGCTGTCAAGCGCGGTGATCGGCTGGTCGCCGATCATCATCGCCGCCATCGCCTTGTGGTCGAGTGCGCCGACCTTGCCCGATCCCGTGTGGCGGCCCTTGCGCAACACGCTGACATCGTCGGCGAAGGCCGTCACCTCATGGAACTTGTGGCTGATCATCAGCACGGTCAGCCATTTGCTCCGCGTCATGGCGCGGAGCAGGCCCAGCACGTCCTGCGCTTCGCCCGGTGTGAGCACCGAGGTCGGCTCGTCGAGCACGAGGAAGCTGCGGCCGAGATAGAGCTGCTTGGCGATCTCCAGCTTCTGCTTCTCGCCCGCCGCCAGTTCGCTGACCGGCACGTCGAGCGGCAGCTTGAAGGGCATGCCCTCCATGAACTCGCTGAGTTCCCGGCGTTCCTTCTTCCAGTCGATGATGCGCGGCACGTTCTGGCGCGAGATGACGAGGTTCTCGGCACCGGTCAGCGAGGGCACGAGCGTGAAATGCTGGTAGACCATGCCGAGACCATGCGCCGAGGCATCGCGCGGATGGTTGATCTCGACCTCGCGGCCATCCACCATGATCTCGCCGCTGGTGGGGCGGTAGAAACCCATCACGCATTTGACGAGCGTCGACTTGCCCGCGCCATTCTCGCCCAGCAGCGCATGGAAGGATCCCGCCGGAACCCTGATCGAGACGTCGTCGAGGGCGGTGAAGGCGCCGAAACGCATGGTCATGCCCACGGTCTCGAGGCTGACGGCGGTCCGGGCGAGGCTGTTCATGGCAACTGGCTCACGAAGGTCGTTGAATTCGACACGGCGCCGAAGACGCCACCCTGCATCTTGATCATCTTGATCGCCGCCAGGTGATTGCCGTAGTCGGTGGCGCCGCAGCAATCCTCCAGCATGATGCATTCGAAGCCGCGGTCATTGGCCTCGCGCATGGTGGTGTGCACGCAGACGTCGGTGGTGATGCCGGTCAGCACGATGTTGCGGATGCCCCGGAGGTTCAGCAGCATCTCGAGGTCCGTGGCGTAGAAGGAGCCCTTGCCGGGCTTGTCGATGACGGGCTCGCCGGGAAGGGGTGCGAGTGCCGGGATGATCTCCCAGCCCTTTTCGCCGCGCGTCAGGATGCGGCCGCAGGGGCCCGGGTCGCCAATTCCGGCATTGATGCGGCGTGAGCGCCAGCGCTTGTTGGCGGGAAGGTCGCCGAGGTCGGGCCTGTGTCCTTCGCGCGTGTGGATGATGTGATAGCCCTTGGCGCGCATGGCGGCGAGGACCCGGCTGATCGGCTCGATGGGTGCCCGCACCAGCGACAGGTCATAGCCCATGCTGTCGACATAGCCGCCGGGCCCGCAGAAATCGGTCTGCATGTCGATGACGATGAGTGCGGTGTTCTCCGGCCTCAGGTCACCATTGTAGGGCCAGGGATAGGGATCGGCGTCGATGAAGCTCTGGGTGATGTTGCTGGGCGCATTCATGAACGTGCCTCCTGTGGGATTACTTGGTGATCGAGAGCTCGCCAGGTGCCCCCGCGAGCCTTCTGCCCGGCGAACATGTGGCGATCATGATGGCGAGGGTGAGCACATAGGGTGCGGCGTAGAACAGATAGTAGCCCTGGGTGACGCCGACCGACTGGAGAGCCGGGCCAAGCGCACCGGCACCGCCGAACAGCAGGGCTGCGGCAAAGCAGCCGAGCGGGTTCCAGCGCGCGAAGATCACCAGCGCCACGGCCATCAGGCCCTGGCCCGACGAGATGCGCTCGTTCCAGCTTCCCGGATAATAGAGCGAGAGATAGGCGCCGCCGATGGCCGCGAGCGCCCCGCCCACGGCGGTGGCGACGAGGCGCACCGCATTGGGGTTGAGGCCCATGGCGCGCGCGGCATCCGAGCTGTCGCCCACCACGCGCAGCACGAGGCCGGCGCGCGTGTTCTTGAGCGCCCACCACAGGAACAGGGCGAGGAGGCCGCCGATGATGAACAGCACGTTGACATCGAGTGCAGCCTGGACCTGCGGAATGTCCGACCAGAAGCCAAGCGGGATCGACGGCAGGTCGGGGGCGGAGGGCTGGATGAAGGCCTTGCCGAGATAGAAGGCAAGCCCGATGCCGAACAGCATCATGGCGATGCCGATGGCAATGTCGTTCACGCGGGGGAACTTGCAGATCCAGCCATGGAACACGCCGAAGCAGAGGCCCGATGCGGCAGCCGCCAGAACGCCGAGCCAGGCGGAACCCGTCATCACCGCCGTCGCATATGCGGTCATGGCGCCGAACACCAGTGTGCCCTCGAGCCCCAAGTTGATGCGGCCCGACCGTTCCGTCAGGGTTTCACCGAGGCTGACGAAGATGAAGGGTGTGGAGACGCGGATGGCGCCGCCAAGTATGGCGAGCGGCACGCCCCAGAGGCCAATGTCACTTTCCATCAGTCTGCCCTCTTCCACAGGTCGGGATTGAAGATCCTGAAGCGGCCATAGAAGGTCTCGCTGAACAGGATGACGATGAACAGTATGCCCTGCAGCACCAGCACGGTGGCATCGGGCATGTCCATGCGGCGCTGGATCAGCCCGCCCGAGGCGTAGATGCCGCCGAGCAGCACGGCGACGGGGATGATGGCCAGCGGATTGTGGCGCGCCAGGAAGGCCACAAGGATGCCGGTGAAGCCATAGCCTGCCGCCACCGAGGCGTTGGCATTGCCCTGCACGGCGGACACCTCGATCATGCCGGCAAGCCCCGCGAATGCACCGGCGAGTGCCGTGAAGCCGATGATCAGCGGCCCCACGGGGATGCCCTGGATCTGTGCGGCGCGCATGTTGCCGCCGGCGATCCGCGCGCTGAAGCCCCAGCGCGTCTTCTCGATCAGGATCCACGAGAGGATGCAGGCGACGATGCCGACGGCAAGCCCCCAATGAACGTCCGTACCCGGAATGTTGCCGATGCGCAGGCCATCGACCAGCGTCTCCGTCGAGGGCTTGTTGAGCGAGGCGGGATCCCGCAGCGGCCCTTCGACCAGCTGGTTCATCAGCGCGATGGCGATGTAGGCCATCAGAAGGCTCGATATCGTCTCGTTGACCGCACGATAGTGGCGGAGTGCGCCGACCGCACCGATCCAGATGCCGCCCGCCACCATGCCCGCGATGGCCATCAGGATCAGGCCGAGAAAGCCCGGAGCGCCCGCGAG
>JADCDC010000140.1 GCA_020252385.1 Aestuariivirga sp. | reverse complement strand
CGAACTCGGCCTCGAGGTCGAGGAGAAGCGCATCTGGATCTCGCCCGCCGTGCGCTTCGCGCCCAATCTCATCGACTGCGTGAGGGAGGGTGCAGTCCAGGCCGGCTATTCGACGCGCGACATGGCGTCGGGTGCGGGCCATGACGCCGCCTATATCGCGCGCGTGGCACCCACCACCATGGTCTTCGTGCCCTGCCTCGGCGGCATTTCGCACAACGAGGCGGAATCGACCACGCTCGAGGAATGCGGTGCGGGTTCGCAGGTGCTGCTCAACGCCGTGCTGGCCTATGACCGGACGCTGGCGTGAGGAATGACTTGTGAGGAATGACTGGGCGGCGCGGGCGCGGGACATCGCGCTCACGCTGGCCTCATGGCCTTCGGTCACGGGAACGGCGGAGGAGGCGGCCTTCGCGCCGCGCCTCGCGCAATCTCTCGCCCACATCGGAACGGTGTGGACCACGCCCATCCCCGGCGATCCGCGCCGCAACGTGCTGGCGCTGAAGCGCGGCCGGAGCCGCCGCACCATCGTGCTGACGGGCCACTACGACGTGGTGCCCGTGGATGACTATGGCGATCTCGCGGAGCTTGCCTTCGATCCTGAGCGGCTTCTGCCCATGATCATCGAAAGGCTCCGCCGCTCCGGCGAGAACCCGCTGGCGCTCGCGGACTTCGAGAGCGGCGAGTTCCTGCCCGGCCGCGGGCTTCTCGACATGAAGGCGGGGCTTGCCGCCGGGCTCGCCGCGATCGAGGCCTACCAGGGCGATGCCAGTCTCCTGTTCCTGGCCGTGGCCGACGAGGAGGAGCGCTCGGCGGGTGCGCGCGCCGCGGCGCCTGAACTCAGCGCCATCGCCGCGGAGCATGATCTCGACATCGCGCTGGTCATCAACCTCGATGCGATCTCGGACCAGGGCGATGGCGCGGCGGGCCGCGTCGTCGCACTGGGCTCGATCGGCAAGCAGCTGATCACCGCTTTCGTCGTGGGTCGTCAGACCCATGCCTGCTACCCGGAGGACGGCGCCAATGCCGCCTATCTCGGCGCCGAACTGCTGACCGAATTCGAGCTCGCTCCCGAGCTCGCCGAGACGACCGGCAGCGAGGTCGCGGCACCGCCCACGGCGCTGCATGCCAAGGACCTGAAGACGGGCTACAACGTCACGACGCCGGCGCAGTGCTGGCTCTATTGGAACAGCCTGCAGCACCGCCGCACCGCGGCCGATGTCATGGACGTCGCGCTGGTCCTCGCGCGCCGCGCCATGACCCGTGCGGCACGCCGCATCGGCCGCGACATTCCGGTGATGACCTATGCCGAGCTTGCCCGGCGCCTGCCGCAGGCCGAGATGGCGAGGATCGCAGCCGAAGCCGCCGGCTTGCCCGGCCTCGACCTTCCCGAACGCGCCAAGCGGGTGACGGCGGAGGCCTTCGCGGCCTCAGGGCTTTCGGGCCCTGCCGTGGTCATGGGCTTCGGCGCCATTCCCTATCCGGCGGTGGCTCTGTCAGACGCCCCGCTCGAAGACGTCATCGTGAAGGCCGCCGCGGCGCATGGTGTCTCCGCCATCCGTTACTTCCCCGGCATCTCCGACATGAGCTTCTTCGGCGAGGCCCAGGGCGATCTCGCGGCCGCCGCGGCCAACACGCCCATTGCCGGCTCCTGCTTCCTGATGCCGGAGCCCGCCGGATACCCATCGATCAACATCGGCCCCTGGGGGCGCGACTATCACCACTGGCTCGAGCGGCTCCACGCGCCCTATGCCTTCGAAACATTGCCCCGCGTGCTGCTCAGCGTGATTGATGCCGTTCAGAAAGCCCGCTAGAGCGCGTTCCGACCAGGTGGAATCACCTGGTCGAAGGGAACTCGCTCCAGATCAGTGCTTGAGCATGATCTCGTCGCAAAAGTGGTTTCCACTTTTGCGGATCATGCTCTAAGACTTCGCCGTCTTTGAGGGAGGGTATCCAATGACATTGAAGAGAATCGACGCAGGCAAGCGCATGAGCTCCGCCGTCATCCACGGCGGCAAGGTCTATCTCGCGGGCTTCGTGGCCGAGGCCGCTGCCGGCAAGTCCGTGACCGAGCAGACGCGCGACATCCTGGGCCAGATCGACACGGTGCTGAAGAAGGCCGGCACGTCGAAGACCAACATCATCAAGGCCAATATCTGGCTCACCGACATCAAGACCTTCAACGACATGAACGCCGCGTGGGATGCCTGGGTGGTTCCCGGCCAGACGCCGGCCCGCGCCACCGTCGAATCGAAGCTCGCGGCCCCGGGCCTCGACGTCGAGATCATGGTGGAAGCCGCGATCCTGAAGCCCGCCGCGCGCCGCCCGGCCTCCGCCGCCACGCGCGCCGCCAAGGCCAATGCCCGGAAGGCGTCCAAGACGGTGCCGACCAAGGCCGCCCGCAAGGCCGCCCGCAAGGCGCGGAAGTCGTAGGCGGACTAGCGCCCGTCCTGCCAGCCGTACCAGACATAGGCGCCCTTCAGATAGAGCGGGCGGAAGGCGGGCAGGGGAAACATCGCAAGGCGGCGCGTGAGCACGGGCGAGAGCTCGTCCCGCGCCGCCTTCTTCATCGCCAGCCGCGCCACCGCGCGCCCGCTCCATGAGCCCATGGCCACGCCATTGCCGTGATAGGCGATGGCCGTCCACACCGTCTGCTTCTCGTCGAGCGGCCCGATATAGGGCACGAGATCATAGGCGAGGCAGACGAAGCCCCGCCAATAATGTGTGATCTCCACCTCCGCCCAGGCCGGAAACAGCTGCCGGAAGGCGCCTTCGAGCACCGGGCGATAGTCCGTGGCGCCCTGGTCCGAGGCGTCCGTGCCGCCGCGGCCGCCGAACAGGAAGCGGCCGTTGGGAAGCAGGCGGAAATAGTGCAGCAGCTTTCGCGAATCATAGGCCATCAGCGGCGAGGTCCAGCCCTGTGCTCGCCGTTCCTCCCCGCTCAGCACGCGGGTGACGAGGATCGAGGAGAGGGCCGGCATGATCCGGCCCTTGTGGCGCCGCGAGACATCCTCCGGCGTATAGCCGTTGGTGGCGACGATCACCTGCCTCGCGCTCAGAACACCCTCCGCCGTGTGGAGGCGGTGCCCGGCTTGCGTCTCTTCCCAGCGGATCAGCCGTGAGCGGCCGTGGATCGTGGCGCCAGCACCCGCTGCGGCGCGCGCCAGCCCCCGCACATAGTTCAGGGGATGGATGCCGAAACCGGTCGCACCCAGAAGCCCGGCATGAAAACCCGGCCCGTCGAGGCCGCGGGCCTTGAGCTCTTCCTTCGGCAGGAATTCGGTCTTGTCCCCGAATGTCCGGGCGAGGAAGGCCTGCTCGTCCTTCAACTCCTGAACGCGCCCCGGCAGATGGGCGAGCGTCACCTCGCCATCGCCCGAGGCCCAGGCATCGATCGCGAAGCGGGTGAGGGTGTCGCGCACCAGTTCCACAGATTGGCGCATCGCGGCATAGTATTGTTTCGTGGCGTCTAGGCCATAGGTGGCGATCATCCGCTCATAGGGCAGCTTGTGGGAGCCGATGCAGGCGAAGCCGCCGTTCCGCCCCGATGCGCCCCAGCCCACGTGGCCCGCCTCGAGGACGCGCACGTCGACTCCCGCCTCGGCCAGTTCGAGCGCGGCGGACAGCCCGGTGAAACCCGCGCCGATGATCGCCACCTCGCAGCGCGCTTCACCGCGGAGCGGCGGTGTGGCGAGCGCCAGCGGGTCGGCGGAGGCCTCCCAGTAGCTGTCAACCGCGCGGTCGAAATGGAAGGCATGCGGATGGGTGGTGGAAGCCATGATGCGGCCTTGCTAGCATCGCTTCCGGGTGGGATCAAAGAGGGCTTCGAACCATGAAGGCGCTTGTGCTGGGGGCGGGCATCGTGGGCATCACCACGGCCTATGAGCTGAACCGCGACGGGCATGAGGTGACGGTGATCGACAGGGAGGAGGAGCCCGCCTCCTTCACGAGTTTTTCCAACGCCGGGCTCTTCGCGCCCGGCCATGCCTATGCCTGGTCCTCGCCGGCCGCACCGAAGATCCTGCTCCGCTCCCTGTGGCGGGGTGATCAGGCGCTGCGCTTCAAGTTCTCGGCCGACCCGCGCTTCTGGAAGTGGATGTGGCGCTTCTGGGGCCAGTGCACGCCGGAGCGCGCCGCACTGAACACCACGCGCAAGGTCAGGCTCTGCAACTACTCCCTCGACGTGTTCCACGACACGGTGAAGCGCAGCGGTGTCGCCTATGATGGGCGGACGGGTGGCCTTCTTTACCTCTACCGCTCGCCCGAGGCGCTCGCGGCGGCTGCCGCCAAGTCGCGCATCCTCACCGACAATGGCTGCCGCATCGAAACGCTCGACCGCGATGGCGTGGCCGCGAAGGACCCGGCCTTGGCCCCCGTGAAGGAGCGTTTCGCCGGCGCCCTCTATGCGCCTGACGACGAGAGCGGGGATTGCCGGCTGTTCGCCCGCAACATGGGAAACTGGCTGAAGCAGCAGGGTGTCGCCTTCCGCTACAACACCACCGTCAGGGGTTTCGAGAAGGAGGGAGACCGCATCAGCGCGGTCATCACCGACAGGGGCCGCGAGACGGCGGATGTGATCGTGCTCTGCCTTGGCGTCTATTCCCCGCACCTGGCGCGCGAACTGGGGCACGACCTGCCGATCTATCCGGTCAAGGGCTATGCCATCACCGCCCCCATGGCCGGGCGCAACAACCCGCCCTCGATCGGCGGCGTCGACGAGGAGACGCTGGTGGCCTACGCCCCCTATGGCGACCGGGTGCGTGTCACCGCCACTGCGGAGTTCTCAGGCTATGGCCGTGGCCATGTGCCGAAGGACTTCGCCACCATGCTCTCCACCATGAAGACGCTGTTCCCCGATGGCGCAGACTGGGACAAGGCCAGCTACTGGGCGGGCCTCCGCCCGATGACGCCCGAGGGCACGCCCATCCTCGGCCCCTCGCGCATGAAGAACCTGTGGTTCAACACGGGCCAAGGCCACATGGGATGGACCATGAGCCATGGCGCCGCCCGCATCACCGTCGATCTCATCGCCGGAAAACCACCGGCAATCGCGCTGGACGGGATGACTGCCGTAACGTAACTCGCCGTCACATTGCTGCCCCATTGCGTCCTATGGTGCGCCCGCAACAGAAATCATAAGGGTGTACAAGGGGATGAACTTTCTGCGCGTGGCCGCCATTGCGGCTGTTCTTGGGTTTTCGGCGGGCCTCTGGCCGAGCGCGGCGGATGCCGCCCAGACCGGCATGGCCTCCTACTACAAGCACGGCAAGCGCACGGCCAATGGCGAACGCTTCGACCCCCATGGCATGACGGCCGCCCACCGCACCCTTCCCTTCGGCAGCCGCGTTCTCGTCACCAATCTCAAGAACGGCAAGTCGGTGATCGTCCGCATCAACGACCGTGGGCCCTTCACCAAGGGCCGCGTCATCGACCTCAGCCTCGGCGCGGCGAAGGTCGTGGGCCTCACCCAGACTGGCGTGGCCAAGGTCAAGGTCGTCCGCCTCGACTGAGCGCTTGAACTGGGCTAGGCCGGTTCTCTCCTGAGGACAGACGCCATGGCCATGCTCCATGCCGCCATCACCCAGATGGCTTCCGAGAACGACTGGACGAAGAACTGCGACAAGGCCGAAAGCCTTGTCCGCGAAGCCGTCGCCAAGGGCGCACAGCTCGTGCTGCTGCAGGAGCTGTTCGACGGCGACTATTTCTGCATCGAGCAGCACGCGGAATTCCTGAAGCGTGCCGAGGAGATCGACCGCCACAGGACGGTCAGGCGCTTCGCTGCCCTCGCGAAGGACTTGGGCGTGGTGCTGCCGGTGAGCGTCTTCGAGCGCGCCGGCAATGCGCATTACAACACCACCGTGATCGTCGATGCGGATGGCAGGGAACTCGGCATCTATCGCAAGAGCCATATTCCCGACGGCCGCGGCTATCAGGAGAAGTTCTATTTCTCGCCGGGCGATACGGGCTTCAAGGTGTGGGACACGGCGGTGGGACGGATCGGGCTCGGCATCTGCTGGGACCAGTGGTTCCCCGAGGCGGCCCGCGCCATGGCGCTGATGGGGGCGGAGGTGCTGCTCTATCCGACCGCCATCGGTTCCGAGCCGCCGAACCCGGACTATGATTCCTCCACCCACTGGCAGAACGTGATGCGGGGCCACGCGGCTGCCAACATCATGCCGCTGCTGGCCTCCAACCGCGTGGGCCGCGAGACGGCCCCAGGCGGGCGTTCGGATATCTTCTATGGCCGCTCCTTCATCGCCGATCACCAGGGCGAGAAGGTCGCGGAGATGGACCGGACGGAGGAGGGGGTGCGGATGGCGCGCTTCGACCTCGCGGAGATCGGCGAGCTGCGGCGAAGCTGGGGCGTGTTCCGCGACCGGCGGCCCGAGCTCTACGGGGCGCTGATGACGCTCGACGGGAAGACCAGGAGCGCTGCCACCTGACGCGCGCTCATCCGGCGTCATTGGCGCTCAGAACCTCGGATGAAAGAGGTTCGT
>JADCDC010000014.1 GCA_020252385.1 Aestuariivirga sp. | reverse complement strand
GTCTCGCAGGTCTCATCCGTCCAGATGTCCTCGCAGATCGGCACGCCGATCCGCACGCCCTTGAAGGAGATGGGACCGGGTGCCGGCCCGGCGTTGAACACCCGCTTCTCGTCGAACACGCCGTAGTTCGGCAGGTCGAACTTGTGGCGCACCGTCTCGATCCTGCCGTTGGCGAGGAAGGCCACGGAATTATAGAGGTTTGGCCCCTCGCGCCAGGGCAGGCCGATCAGCACGGCGGGCCCTTCCGCCGTATCCCGCGCAAGCTCCTCGACCGCCGCCCGGCAGGCCGCGACGAATGACGGCCGGAGAACCAGGTCTTCCGGCGGGTAGCCGCAGATGAACAATTCGGGAAAGACGATGAGGTCCGCCTCGGGCGCCTCGGCACGGGCCTCGCGGGCGCGTGCGAGGTTGGCGTTGATCGCCCCCAGCGTCGGGTTGAGCTGGGCCAGCGCGATGATGAGTCTGTCGGTCATGGGGCGGTCTTAGCGGAACGGGGCCAGCCCTTCAATTGCATGGCGTTGACGGGGGAGGTGCGATCGTCGAGAACTGGCGGCCATGATCCTGACAAGCCTTCTCGCGCTCCCCGATCCGGGGAAAACCGCCATCTCGGCCTCGGGCCGGGCCGATCTCTCCTACGGTCTGTTCGCCTCGCTGTGCGAGGATACGGCTGCCGCCCTGCGCGCCCGCGGGCTCGCCCGCAACGACAAGCTGGCGATCGTGCTGCCAAACGGGCCCGACATGGCCGCCGCCTTCGTTGCCGCCGCGGCCGCCGTCACCGCCGCCCCCCTGAACCCGGCCTATCGCGAGGACGAGTTCCATTTCTACATGGAGGACCTCCGCGCCCGGGCGCTGCTGGTGGAGGAGGGGAGCAATTCCCCCGCCATCGCCGCGGCCCGCCGGCTCGGCATCCCGATCCTGACCCTGATCCCCGCCCGCGAGGCCGGGGCCTTCGAGGTGAGGGGCGATGCGGTGGGCCCCTCCCTGGCCGAGGGGCTGGCCGAAGCCTCCGACGTGGCGCTGGTGCTGCACACCTCCGGCACCACCTCGCGGCCCAAGATCGTGCCGCTCACCCATGCCAATCTGCTGGCCTCCGCCAGCAACATCCGCAACACGCTGCGGCTCACGCCCGATGACCGCTGCCTCAACATCATGCCGCTCTTTCACATCCACGGGCTGGTCGCGGCCATTCTCGCCACACTCGCGGCCGGTGGCTCGGTTCACGCCACGCAGGGCTTCAATGCGCTGCGCTTCTTCGCGCAGATGGAGGAGGCGAAGCCCAGCTGGTACACCGCGGTGCCCACCATGCACCAGGCGATCCTCGCCAGGGCCGAGCGCAATGCCGACATCATCCGCGCCAACCCGCTGCGCTTCATCCGCTCCAGTTCGGCATCGCTTCCGGTCCCTGTGTTCCACGCGCTGGAACAGGCCTTCTCCTGCCCCGTCATCGAGGCCTATGCGATGACGGAGAATGCGCACCAGATGACCTCGAACCAGCTGCCGCCGGGCAAGCGGAAGCCGGGCTTCGTGGGCTGTGCCGCGGGCCCCGAGGTGGCGGTGATGTCGCCCGACGGGCGGCTCCTGGGCGCCGGCGAGGAGGGCGAGGTGGTGACGCGCGGCCCCAATGTCACGCCCGGTTACGAGAACAATCCCAAGGCCAATGCGGATGGCTTCGCCTTCGGCTGGTTCCACACCGGCGACCAGGGCTTCATGGACGAGGACGGCTTCCTCAAGATCACCGGGCGGCTCAAGGAGATCATCAACCGCGGCGGCGAGAAGGTGGCGCCGATGGAAGTGGACGAGGTGCTGATGGAGCACGAGGCGGTGGCGCAGGTGGTGACCTTCGCCATGCCGCACGACAAGCTGGGCGAGGAAGTTGCCGCGGCGATCGTGCTGCGCGAGGGCAAGGTTGCGGGCGAGCGCGAGTTACAGGACTTCGCCAATGCGCGGCTCGCGGCCTTCAAGGTGCCCAAGCGCATCGTGATCCTCGACGAGATCCCGAAGGGCGCCACCGGCAAGCTGCAGCGCATCGGGCTGGCGCAGAAACTGGGGCTGGCATGACGAGGATCTGCGTCTTCGGGGCGGGCGCCATCGGCGGCTATGTCGGGGCCAGGCTGGCGATGAAGGGTGAGGCCGAAGTCTCGCTGGTGGCGCGCGGTGCCCATCTCGCGGCGATCGAGGCCAAGGGGCTCACCCTCAGGCAGGGCGGGGAGACGCATGTCCTCCACCCCCGCGTGACCGATGATCCGAAAAAGCTCGGGCATCAGGACTTCATCATCCTGACCCTCAAGGCGCATGGCCTCGCGGGCGTGATCGATCAACTCAAGCCGCTGATCGGGCCCGACACGGCCATCCTCTTCGCGCAGAACGGCATCCCCTGGTGGTACTTCCACGGCGTCGGCGGCCCGCTCGAGGGCACGCGCCTCGAGAGTGTCGATCCCGGCGGCGAAATCTGGAACCGCATCGGCCCGGAGCGCGCGCTTGGCTCGGTCGTCTGGCAGGCGGCCGAGATCGAGGCGCCAGGCGTCGTCGCCCATCACTATGGCGACCGCATGCCGATCGGCGAGCCGACGGGCGAGCGGACGGAGCGCGTGTTGCGCCTCAGCCGCCTGCTCACGGCGGCAGGCATCAAGAGTCCGGTTCGCACGGAACTGCGCAACGAGATCTGGCTCAAGCTCTGGGGCAATCTCAGCTTCAATCCGGTGAGCGTGCTGACCAACGGAACGCTGGTCGATCTCGCGACCGACCCCGGCACCCGCCGGGTGATCAGCGCGATGATGGAAGAGGCGCGCGCGGTGGGCGAGGCGCTGGGTGTCACCTTTGCCGTCGACATCGGCGAACGCATCGACATGGCGGCAAAAGTAGGTGCTCACCGCACGTCCATGTTGCAAGACGTCGTGGCAGGGCGCCCGACGGAACTCGACTCGCTGCTTGGTGTTGTGCTGGAGCTTGCAAGTCTCGCGAAAATCAGCACGCCGAGCTTGCAATTGATTTATGATCTCTGCAAATTCCGCTGCAAAGTGGCCTAGTCAGGGCCGCACAAGCGCAAGGACGGTCTCACATGCGTCTCGACAACGAAAAGCCCGACTATGACAGCATCGAGGATCGGCGCGGTCAGGGCGGTGGTTTCGGTCTTCCCGGCGGCGGGCGGGGCGGGCGCATCAACATTCCGATGGGTGGTGGACGTGCGGGCGGCTTCAGCTTTAAGACCATCCTGTTCCTGATCGCTATCTACTTCATCCTGAAGATGCTTGGCATCGATCTCCTGCAGGTGCTGAACCAGG
>JADCDC010000139.1 GCA_020252385.1 Aestuariivirga sp. | reverse complement strand
CTTGGTGTCCGGCCGGCAGACCTCGGCGAGGGAGGCAAGTTCGGCGAGGATGGTGTCACGCGGGCCGCGGGCCTCGACGATGAGCAGGTTGGGGGTCGCCTGCGTCTGGAAGACCTGATAGGCCCCCATGACACCGCCAAGCTGCACCTCGGTGTGCGCACGTTGCATGCGCCGGTCGGCGGCGGCACTTTTCACGGCGTCCGCCGTCTGCGGGTTGTCGCAGAATGCGCGGATGTTGATGTGCGGCACCATGGCAACGAGGCCCTGCTCGCCTGGAGCGGAACCCGGCTGTGCCGCGGCGTTGTATGTCATCGTCATGCCTGTCCTGCCATGAGACTGATGGGCGCTTGCGGGTCCTGAAGGGATCAATCGCCGATGGTGCTGATGTTTGTTGGATCGATCGGCGGCCTGGACCATCGACCCGAGTTGTAGCTGTCCATCGCCGACATCTGGCTTGCGGCGGTGGCGGGGCCCATGGTGCGCGGCCTCTCGAAGTCATCCGGGTTCGCCACCATGGCGGCGAAGTTGTTCTGATAGGAGCAGCCGAAGTCGGGCGGGGGTTCATTTACGGGATTGACTCCGATGTTCTTCGACCAGTCACCGCATGGCTTCGTCGCCGCAACCTTGCTCGTGAAGCTGAGTGACACGAGGTCCGACTTGCCCTGGTAGCTTGCGACGTGGATCATCGAGCGTGGCACGCCCTGCGCCATCAGGACTCTCACAGCTTGCTGCGAGACGCCCCGGGCCTTGGCGCTGCTCGCCGGATAGCCGACCCGGACCGGTGAGGATCCAGCCTGGCCGGCAACGCGCGCGAAGTTGACGAGATGCCGCGTGTCCTCAGCGGTGAGTGCGCCCGAACCGGCGGCGACGTTCAGCTTGACCGGCCTCTCCACCACCTCGATCGGGAAGCGGTCTTCGACCATGGCCGGAACATAGACGTCATCGACGCTGGCGAAATCCTGCGAACAGCCCGCCAGAAGCGGAACGGGAGCGAGCAGCAGGAGAAGGGAAATGCTTGGCTTTCTTGTGATCGTCTTCATGTCTGTCTCCGCTCAGTCGATGATGTGGCCGACCTTGCCGTGGTAAACGCCGTCAGGCTTGCGTCCTGCCGTGCCGTAGACGCGGTTGAGCCGGCCGAGGAATATCTGCTGGAGGTCTGTTGGCTGGTTGAACCGGTCAAGCGGCGTGGCGAGCTCCTGGCGGTGGACCGGCTTTGCGATGTAAGGGGTGACGATGACCACCAGTTCGGTCTGATTGCGCTGATAGTCACGGCTGGAGAAGAGCGCGCCCAGCACGGGGAGATTCCGCAAGCCCGGAACGCCGTCGAGGTCCTGGGACGTAACGTCCTTGATGAGGCCCGCCAGCATCATCGAGCCGCCGCTCGGGATCTCGACGGAGGTCTGCGCCTTGCGCGTATCGATCGCGGGGATGCCGAAGATCCTTTCGCCAAGTTCGCTCACCTCCGTGTGGATGTTGAGCGCGATCCGGTTCTCCGCGAGGACGGTCGGCGTGAAGCCGAGCGTCACGCCATAGGGCTTGAACTCGATGCTGCACTGGATGCCATCGTCGTCCTCCTCGCACTCGCGGTAGGGATATTCTCCGCCGGCGAGGAAGCTGGCGGACGCGCCCGAGATCGCGGTCAAGGTGGGTTCCGCCAGGGTGGTGGCGAGGCCCTGTTCCTCCAGTGCCTTGATGGTCACGTCGATGGAGTTGCCTCCCGATCCGATGCCGACCGCCGATTCGAAGAGTTCACTGCCCAGGTCATCGAGGACCGCGACGGGATTGCTCTGGAGCGCGACGCCGCCCAGTGAGCCTTCGAGATTGATGCCGAGCTGCTTGAGGACGGAACGCTTGAGTTCGACGATCCGCACCTTCAGCATCACCTGGTCACCCTGCGCGACCCGCAGGAGATTGATCACCGGGGAGACCTCACCGAAGTTGCCGACGTCGTAGATGAACCTGCGGGCGAGGTCCTCTGCCATCTTCGCTTCCTGGGCGCTGGAGGCGGTGCCCTTGAGCACGATGTTCGATCCGGTGCTGTCGACCTGGATGTCATTGCCGGGTATGGACCTGTCGATGAGCTGCTTGAGACCTTTCGAGTCCAGCGCGACTTCAAGATCGAGATGCAGGATCTCCTGACCGCTGGCGTCGAAGAAGAAGATGTTGGTCTGCCCCACGCTTCGGGCGAAAAGATAGGCCATGTTCTTCTGGCGCAGCACCACGTCGACGATGGCGCTTTCCCCGACGATCACGTCCTTCGCTTCGGCGGGGAGCCTGATCACGGCGCTCTTCGCGAGGCCAATCCTGAGGAAGCGTCCGTTCTGCTGCTCGCCGCCGCTGGTGTCGGTCACGGCGGCATCGGTGGCATGCGCGGGCGGTGCCGGCACGACCCCGAGTCCCGATGCGGCCACCGAAAGACCCGCTGCCGCGCAGGTGAGGGAAGACAGGATGTTGCGAAATGAGAGGTACATGTTCAGGCACTCACCGTTGTGGAGCGGCAGTTGGAATTCCGACATCGCGAACGACGAGCGGGAATGGCGCATTGACGAACTGCAGTGCTGGATCGCAGCGCGGCTCACAGCTGAAGATCAGGCGGATGCCCTGCTTGTAGACTTCCACGCTGTTCGGGATCTCCGTCATGGCGGCAAGTTGGGGCATGTCATTGGCCCCGTCCTCGCTGTCATCAGCGATGGAGCGGAGAGCGAGGGACAGTTCACCCTGGGTCTCGGCCCGTGCGACCGCTTCCGCCTGCTGCTGGTCGAGTTCAAGAACGGCCGTCTCGATGTCCTCAATGCTTGGCTTGTCACCGTCCGGTGCAATCGCCTTGTTGACGGCGAGCACGCGGGCGTTGGTGACGATCGTGCGGCTGAACACGATCTCCCTCGGGTCATCGTCCGTGCTTTCCTCCAGTTCCACCCTCAGCGTGGCAATGATGTCCACGCGGTCGTTGGGGAGGATGAAGCCGCTTCCGGCGGTGCGATCAGAGACCCTGACGGCAAAGCCCCTCAGACCCTTGCGAACGAGAGCGCTCATCAGGTTGCCCTGGTCAGCAGTCAGGATCTTGCGGTCGGCGATGGGTTCCCCTGCGAGGAGGGGTGCGCGGGCGCGCGCGCCTTCGATTTTCTCGATTGCGTCGGGCCGGGCTTCCCGCGTGATCATGGCATCGGAGAGGCTCGCGCGGGGCCAGTCCCGCCACTCGACGGAGATACCGGTGATGCGCTCGCCAAGCGCGATGTCGCGCGCGGCCACCAGCACGGGAACGGACGGGGGCTTCACGTCCTGGACCACCGCCGGGGCGCCGGGGGGTGGCGCCTGGCCAATCAGCCCCCTCGCCAGGAAGACGGCGAGTACCGCGCACCCGATAGCGACCAGCAAGCTCAGAATTTGCGCCCGACTCATTTCCCCGAACCCTCACATACCAAATGGGTGAATGAGACGACTTTGACGTGTACAGGTCAAATATTCGTTAACCAAGCTCACGCGCCGAGCGCGGCGCCCCACCAGCTGTGAGGCAGCGAGAGCACGGCGCCAGCCGCGATCGAATAGCCGTAGGGCATTGTCGGCTTCTGAGCGCCGAGACGGCCAAGCCGGATGTTCCTGATCTCTGCCTCGAGGGCGAGATACGGCCAAGCCACCATGATGAGCGCGATGCCGGCGCCGACGAGCACGGGGATGCTGAGAAAATGGGGAAGGCCGGAAAGCCCGAGCCAGAGCCCCGCGCTGGCGATCAGCTTGGCATCCCCTCCACCGAGGAAGCCCAGCGAAAACAGGATGAAACCGGCCAGAAGAAGGGAGACGCCCACCGCCGCGCTGGTCAGAATGACAGGCCAGGACATTCCGGAGGCAAGGGCCAGGGGCAGGAAGCCAATGGCGAGAAGCAGGCAAAGCCAGTTGGGGATGCGCCTCGACAGCACATCCCCCACTCCGGCCAGGATGACCAGTAGCGAGAAACAGGTTGCAGCCAGGAACCCGGTCATTCAGCGAGCTTGGATGCGGCAAGCCTCATCAGCGGATTGGAGCTATTGAGCGAAACCCGCGGGCCCAGGAGCCCGCAGGCTGTCTCGATGGCATTGCTTTCACCAAGCGGCCATAGCGCCACACCGTCCGAGGGAGGTCACTACTACAGGTCGGCCGCAATGTCGTTGAACAAGGTGTCGAGCTCAGTGCCAACCAACTGCACTGCCGTGACGATCGCGATCCCAATTCCGGCGGCGATCAGGCCATATTCAATGGCGGTAGCTCCTGATTCATCACCCAGGAAGCGCAAGAATTTCTTCATCATTTTAACTCCGCTGATTACAACACAAGGCCGAAGGTCAACTATTCGAAGCGATTGACCTATGACCATAGCTCAATCACTACCTCTCCACGTTTAATCCCAAGTAAAATAATTCGTCAAGAGAGACCAATATAACCGCATGGTAAACTCATGATTTCGAACGACTCGATATTTCATAGGATTTACAGTGTTAAATCAGACTTTGTCTTCATGAATACTGTATTTGATCAGGATCATTAAGTATTTCAATTCATCTCACCGTGTATATTTCTAGAAGAAAATCAAGCTAAGATTGCAAACGGGATTACAACCCTAAAACGAGCCTCTCGAATACTCGGAGCTAAACGGGGGGAGAAGTTCGGAAAGTTATGGTGCGCCCCACGCAATACTGGGCAGGCAACTGCAGACATCCTGCAGAACGCCGCACGGCTCAAAATTAACCTTGCGATAGAATGATGTAGTCTTTGATTGTGTTTTCCGCAGTTTTTTTCTAACACTCCAGTCGAGTGCTTCGGAATCTCATTCCAGATGGCGTGGTATCGGCGATGAAATTCACCCAGAGGGGATCGGCCGTGGAACGAGCGGCGAGGTTCGGACGGGCGGCGGAAGGAGCGACCGCCGTTGAATTCGCGCTGGTCGCAGCACCCTTCTTCTTTCTGCTTGGAGGCATCCTCGAGGTCGGAGTCATGCTGCTCACCGAGTACCGGCTTCAAGGCGCCGTGGATGCGGCCGGAAGACTGCTGCGCACCGGACAGGCTGCCGTCTCGACCCCCCAGCAATTTGCCGCCGCGATCTGCGAGAATTCCATCAGCATTCCGGATTGCCCGGACCGGATTGGGTTCGTTGTCGACAGCGCAACCCGCTTCGCCGACATCAACATGCCGGACCTGGCCAACATTGGAGCCGGCACGCGCGACTTCTCACCGGGCGGGCCCAATCAGGCTGTTCTCGTCGTCGCGACGGTCGATTGGGATTTCATTCTTCCGCAAATGCGTCTCCTGAGCAATCTGGACAACGGCACCTCGCGGCGGCTGCAGGGCATTGCCGTGTTCCAGG
>JADCDC010000138.1 GCA_020252385.1 Aestuariivirga sp. | reverse complement strand
CCGAGGAGCTGGACGATGATCGAAGCGGAAATGTAGGGGCCGACGTTCAGGGCGAAAACCGCCATCCGTTCCACGGCGCCGCCGGAGAAAAGATTGAACATTCCCAGGATGCCCTGGGACTGTCCCTGGAAGGCGGCGGCGAAGGCCGCCGCGTCGATCCCCGGAATGGGAAGATAGGTCCCAAGCCGGTAGACCACCAACACCATCAAAGTGAAGAGGATCCGCTTGTGAAGCTCGGTCGCCTTCTGGAAGGCGCCGAAGTTCATGTTTGCGGCAAGCTGCTCAGCGGCCGAAGCCATGGGACGCCCTCACTGATGACCGGTCCAAGATAGGGTGTGGCCGGCGGACTGTCAGCCCTTGCCGGTCCACGACCGCTGGATCAGGCGCGAACCTTCTTCTGCAGCTTCCCCTTGGGCTCGCCGGTATCGACGGGGGCCGTGGTCGTGACGGAGCCGCCGGCCTTCTCCACCGCCGCCTTGGCGGCGGCCGAAGCGGCGTAGACGGTCAGGTTGAGCTTGGCCTTGAGTTCACCCTTGCCCAGCAGCTTCACCCCGTCCAGCGGACGACGGATCACGCCCGCGGCGACAAGGGCCGCGGCATCCACGGGAGCCTTGGCGTCCAGCTTCCCAGCCGCCACCGCCTGTTCCAGGCGCCAGAGGTTGACCTCGGCGAACTCCAGGGCGAACGGATTGTTGAAGCCGCGCTTCGGCATCCGCATGTGCAGCGGCATCTGGCCGCCCTCGAAACCGGCGATGGACACGCCTGTGCGGGACTTCTGGCCCTTCACGCCGCGACCGGCGGTCTTGCCCTTACCCGAGCCCGGGCCGCGGCCGACGCGCATGCGGCCCTTCACGGAACCGGGGCGCGGGGCGAGTTCATTGAGCTTGGTCATGGGCGCCTCTCTCCTGAGATCTGTCGCCGGGCAAAGGCCCGACTCGGCTTTGACGGGGTCGAAGGCGGGACCAGAGCCCCGCCGGAAGTCAGGCGGACACCACCTCGACCAGGTGGTGGACCTTGGCGATCATGCCGCGCACCGACGGCGTGTCGTCGAGGGTCGAGACACGCCCGATACGGTTGAGGCCCAGGCCGACGAGGGTCGCGCGCTGGTCCTTCTTGCGTCGGATGGGGCTGGCGATCTGACGAACGGTGACCTTGGTCATGCTCATTCTCCGTCGGCGACGGCCGAGGCGCCGTCAGCGCGGCGGCCAATGACCTCGGCGACCTTCTTGCCCCGCTTGGAGGCGATCTGGCGCGGAGAGGACTGGGCCTTCAGCGCCTCGAAGGTCGCACGGACCATGTTGTAGGGATTGGACGATCCGACCGACTTGCCCACGACGTCCTGGACGCCGAGGGTCTCAAGCACGGCGCGCATCGGGCCGCCTGCAATGACGCCGGTGCCGGGAGGCGCGGAGCGGACCATGACCTTGCCCGCACCCCAGCGGCCAGCGCCGTCATGGTGCAGGGTGCGGCTCTCGCGAAGCGGCACGCGGATCATCGTCTTCTTGGCCTCCTCGGTGGCCTTGCGAATGGCCTCCGGGACTTCGCGGGCCTTGCCATGGCCGAATCCGACCCGGCCCTTCTGGTCACCCACCACCATGAGGGCGGCGAAGGAGAACCTGCGGCCCCCCTTCACGGTCGCCGCAACGCGGTTGATGTGAACCAGCTTCTCGACGATGTCGGATTCGGCGCGCTCCTCTGCGGGGGCGCCCCGGTCCCGTCCGCGGCGCTGTCCGCCCTCGCCACGTTGTTCGTTGCCACGAGCCATCACGTTACCCCTAGAAGTTCAGGCCGGCTTCACGCGCGGCGTCGGCCAGGGCCTTGACCCGGCCGTGATAGATGTAGCCGCCCCGATCGAAGACGACCTCTTTCACGCCCTTCTCGATAGCGCGCTGCGCCACGAGAGCCCCGATCCGGGCCGCTGCGGCCTTATCGGAACCCTTCTGGGGCGCGTCGCCCTCGAGGGTCGAAGCCGAGGCGAGCGTCACGCCCTTCTCGTCATCGATGACCTGGGCGTAGATGTTCTTGGACGAACGGAACACGGAGAGACGCGGCCGGCCGTTGGCCAGCTTGCGGAGCCGGATGCGGGTGCGCTCGGCGCGCCGCTTGGCGGAGTCACGGGTGGAGACAGCCATGGCCTACTTCTTCTTGCCTTCCTTGCGACTGACCTTTTCGCCGAGATAGCGAACACCCTTGCCCTTGTAGGGCTCCGGCGGGCGGATCCGACGAATGCGTGCGGCGACCTCGCCGACCGCCTGCTTGTCGATGCCGCTGATCCTGATTTCGGTCTGTTTGGGAACCGCGAAGGCGATCCCCTCGGGCGGCGGGACATCAACCTCGTGGCTGAATCCGAGCTGCATGCTCAGGGCTTCGCCCTTCATCTGGGCCCGGTAACCCACGCCGACCAGCTCGAGCGTCTGCTCGTAGCCGGCGGAGACGCCGACGACCATGTTGTTCACCAGGGTGCGCGAGAGGCCCCACATGGCCTGGGCGCGGGTGGACTCTACGCGCTTGGCCACGACGAGCTCTGCACCTTCCTGACGAAGCTCGATCTCTTCCGGCAGCGTCCAGGACAACTGACCCTTCGGGCCCTTCACCGTCAGGGTCTGACCGTCGATGCTCGCCGTAACGCCTGCGGGCGTGGGAACCGCCTTCTTTCCAATCCGGGACATGTCAGTACACCCGCAGCAGGACTTCGCCGCCCACGTTGGCGTCACGCGCCGCCGCGTCGGACATGACGCCCTTGGGCGTCGACAGGACCGAGATGCCCAGGCCGTTCTTGATCGGCTTCAGGTCTGCGATCGACGAGTAGACCCGGCGACCAGGCTTCGAGATCCGCCGGATCTCGACGATCACAGGGCGGCCGTCGAAGTACTTCAGCTCGATCTCGAACTCGGGGAAGGCGCCAGGCTTTTCCACGAGCTGGTAGCCGCGGATGTAGCCCTCCTCGGCCAGCACGTCGAGCACGCGGGCGCGCATCTTCGAGGCCGGGCAGGAGACCTTCGAACGTCCGCGGGTCGCGGCGTTCTTGATACGGGCGATCATATCGCCGACGGGGTCGTTCACCATGGGACCCTCCTCACCAGCTCGACTTCACGAGACCAGGAATCTGGCCCTGGGAACCAAGTTCGCGCAGGGCGATCCGGCTCATCTTCAGCTTGCGGTAGTAGGCGCGCGGACGCCCCGTGACCTCGCAACGGTTGCGGATGCGGGTCTTGGACGAACTGCGCGGAAGCTCTGCGAGCTTGAGACGCGCCTCGAAGCGGTCCTCAAGCGGCAGACTCTCGTCGTTGGCGATCGCCTTGAGCGCCTCACGGCGCGCGGCGTAGCGCTGGACGAGAACCTTGACCTTCTCGTTACGGTTGACGGCGCTCTTCTTGGCCATGTTACCTTTCCTTCCCGTCCCTTAGGCGTTGAACGGGAACTGGAATTCCCGAAGAAGCTGGCGCGCTTCCTCGTCGGTCTTCGCAGTCGTGGCGACGATGATATCCATGCCCCACAGTTGATCGATCTGGTCGTAGTTGATCTCCGGGAACACAATGTGCTCCTTCAGACCCATGGCGTAGTTGCCGCGACCATCGAAAGACGTGGGCTTCAAGCCCCTGAAGTCCTTCACCCGCGGCAGTGCGATGGTGACCAGACGGTCCAGGAACTCGTACATGCGGTCCTTGCGCAGGGTGACCTTGGCGCCAATCACCATGCCTTCGCGCAGCTTGAAGCCGGCGATGGAGTTGCGGGCCTTGGTGGGAACCGGCTTCTGGCCGGCGATCCGGGTCAGGTCGCCAATGGCGGCCTGGACCTTCTTGGAGTCACCGACGGCCTCTCCGATCCCCATGTTCAGGACGATCTTGTCCAGACGCGGGATCTGCATCTCGTTGGTGTAGCCGAACTTCTCCTTCATCGCCGCGCGGATGCGCTGGCGATACTCGGTCTTCAGCCGCGGCTCATAAGCTTGCTCAGCCATTGATGACCTCGCCGGTGGTCTTGGCCACACGGACCTTCTTGCCGTCGTCGACCCGGAAACCGACGCGGGTCGGCTTACCCTGGGAGTCGACGATGGCGACGTTGGAGACATGCAGGGCGGCCTCGCGGGTGCGAATGCCACCCTGAGGATCTGCCTGGGTGGGGCGGGTATGCCGCTGGATCATGTTGATCCCCTGGACGAGCACGCGCTCCTCCTTCGGCATGACCTTCAGGACTGAGCCCTGGCGGCCCTTGTCCTTGCCGGTCAGGACCACGACGCGGTCCCCCTTCTTGATCTTAGCGGCCATTACAGCACCTCGGGAGCGAGGGAGATG
>JADCDC010000137.1 GCA_020252385.1 Aestuariivirga sp. | reverse complement strand
GGAAGCCAAGCTGCGACAGCGCCTGCAGGGCTCGGGCGTGTCCGTCACGCGTGTCGGCCAGGACATCATCCTCAACATGCCCTCGAACGTCACCTTCGCCACCGACAGCGCCGACCTGAAGCCGCAGTTCTTCGAGACGCTGAACTCGGTGGCGATCGTGCTCAAGGAATTCAACCAGACGCTGGTCGACGTGACGGGCCACACCGATTCGACGGGCTCGCCCTCCCACAACCAGCGCCTCTCGGAGCGCCGCGCCGCGACCGTCGCCGAATATCTGGTGGCACAGGGCAACAGTCCGCAGCGCTTCCAGGTGCTGGGCATGGGGCAGACGGAGCCCATCGCGTCCAACGCCACGGCGGAAGGCCGGGCGCAGAACCGCCGCGTCGAAATCCGCATCGTGCCGCTGACGTGATCGCCGCGCTGCCCCGGTCAAGTTGGGCTCCGCTCTTTCCTTTTTCTCGTCATGCCACGGCTTGACCGTGGCATCCTCTCCTTGTGGCGCCCGAAGAGGATTGCCCGCTCGGGGGCGGGCAATGACGAACCAGGGGGAATACTGTGATGCCACGGCTTGACCCGGGACAGTGAGATCATGGAAGCGCGCGTCAGCCTGACGATTCCCGCCCTCTCGCACGAGAGGTCTCTGCAGCTTGCCGGAGAGATCGAGGAAAGCTTCCTTCTCGACCCCCTCGCCGTCACCATCAACGAGACGGACGAGGCCAGGGCGCTGTGGGAACTCGTCCTCTATTTCGAGACCGAGGGCGAGGCCGAGGCGGCGCGGGAACTCCCCATGCTGGCTCATGGCGTGATCGCACCCCTGCCCCAACGCGACTGGGTGCGCCAGTCGCTCGAGGGGCTGGCGCCGGTCGCGGCCGGGCGTTTCTTCCTGCACGGTGCCCATGACCGCGTGCGCCGCCGGGTAGGCGGACTTTCGCTCGAGATCGATGCCGGCACTGCCTTCGGCACCGGCCACCATGGCACCACCGAAGGCTGCCTCGTGGCGCTCGACCGCCTGCTGAAGCACCGCACGCCGCGCCGCATTCTCGACGTGGGCTGCGGTACGGGGGTTCTCGCCATCGCAGCCGCCAGGGCCACCGGGCACGCAGCACTCGCGACTGACATTGATCCCGAGGCGGTCCGGGTGACGCTCGAGAATGCCCGGCTGAACGGGGTGAAGCCCCGGATCAGGAGCCTCGTGGCGGCCGGCCTCGGCCATCCGGCGATTGCCGATCGCGCTCCCTATGACCTGATCTTCGCCAATATTCTGGCGCGCCCCCTCGTCGCCCTCGCCACCGGCCTCGCGCGCGTGCTGGCACCCGGCGGATACCTCATCCTCTCAGGCCTGACTCTCGACCAGTCGCGCTGGATCGAGGCCACTTACCGGGCCCGCGGCCTGGTGCTTGCCGCCCGCATCCCGCGTGGCAACTGGGTGAGCCTCGTCCTCACCCGCCCCAAACGGAAAAAGCGCCCGGGCGGGAGGACACCCGGGCGCTTTCATGTGCCAGGCCCCAAGGGGGCCGGCTGGGAGTTGGATGGCTAGGCCTGAAGGATCAGGCGCCCCAGACCATGCTGGAGATCTCCGAACGCTTCACGCCGATGTCGGCGAGAAGGCGGTCGTCGAGCAGGGACAGCTGGCGCTCGGCGCGGCTGCGGGCGATATAGTCCTTCACCCGGCCGAGAAGGCCGGCGCCCATGCTGGAACCGGCATTGTGGACGGCCTCGCGGCCATGTGTGATCGTGGTCATGTTCGTTCTCCTGTTCATCTCTCAAAACCTTGCCCGGCTTTTCAGCCTCGACCGTGTTTCGAGGGGGTTGTTCTTGTGCGGTGCACTCTGATAACCGCCATGTAGTACGCAATTGCAGCACAAACCAGATGCAGCTTTGCGTTCCAGTTATGCGTTTTCGGAATGATCCGAAACCTGCGCAACCCCCACGGAAACATCTCCGTCGAAGATGCGAATACTGGGATATTGAGACGTTTTTATAACGACAAGAGCCTTAATTCGGACTTAGAAATTAATGCCCGTTAACCTGTCAGAATCGTGCTGTGGAGTGTCGCTTTCGGGCATTTTGCATGATCTGAGCGCATGGATCAGACCTGCTGAAATTGTGCGCTGCACTATGCAAGAGCGCGTCGCGCAAACAAAATGCCCGGCCTTTCGGCCGGGCACGGTGCGTGAAAACTGGTTGTCGGATCAGGCGGCGACGAGGTTGCCGGCCGAGCTGCGGCCAGTGCGCTTGTCCGTCACGATCTCGAAGGAGACCTTCTGGCCTTCCTTCAGCGTGCGGAGACCGGCGCGCTCGACAGCGGAGATATGGACGAAGATGTCCTTGCTGCCGTTATCCGGCTGGATGAAGCCGTAGCCCTTCTGCTCGTTGAACCACTTCACAGTACCCGTATTCATGGGCTTTTCCTTACGTTGGGTTGTCCTCGGCCCCGGCGTGCCGGTTGCCCGTCACGGCGAGGCCATTCTCGAAATTGGAGGAGTCTTGCGTGCGCGGCCCAACGGGTAGCGAAGCGGCCAATCGTCCGGCCCAAGTATCGATGAGGAATTTATGTCGCAGATGGCTATGGCTTGCAAGACCCATTCGCGGCATTCCATTCATCCCGCTGTTGCGCGATGCTACGAAAAGGAACTTTCCCAAACGCATCCGGAGGCTCCATGCGCCACGTCCGCTTCATCCTGATTGCAGTACTGCTCTGCGCCGCAACCCTCGTCTCTGCTGCCCGCGCGGAGACGGTGAACATCACCTTCCTTCTCACCAACGACATCTACAAGGTCGACAACCGTGCCGAGCGCGGCGGCTTCGCAAGGCTCAATGCCGTGATCAAGGCCGAGCGCGCGAAGGGCGGCAACGTGATCTACGCCCATGCCGGCGACCTGATCTCGCCCTCGCTGCTCTCGGGGCTGGACCAGGGTGCCCACACCATCGCACTCACCAACCTCGCGCCACCCGACATCTTCACACCTGGCAACCACGAGTTCGACTTCGGGTCCGAGGTGTTCATGACGCGCATGGGCGAGGCCCGCTTCCCGCTCTTCGCGGCCAATCTCCGGGACGCTGATGGAAAGCCCCTGCCCGGCTTCAAGGACACGGAGCTGAGGAGCATCGGCGCGCTGAAGCTCGGCATCGTCGGCCTCACGGCGGAGGACAGCCCGGTGAAGTCCCGCCCCGGCGATAGCCTTGCCTTCGCCCCCACCTTCGACACGGCCATCGCGCGCGCGGAGGAACTGCGCGCGGCCGGCGCAGACATGATCCTCGTGGTGGCCCACGCCAACCGCGCGCTCGACATGCGCCTGTTCAACAGTGGCGCCTTCGACATCATCCTCTCGGGCGATGACCATGACCTCGCCCTGTTCTTCGACGGCCGGACGGTGCTGGCGGAATCGCGCGAGGAGGCGGAGTTCGTGACCGCCATCGACGTCACCGCCACGATCGAGGAGAAGGATGGCAACCGCCGGGTCACCTGGTTCCCCAACTTCCGCATCATCGACACGGCGGGCGTCACACCCAATCCCGAGACGCAGGCAAAGGTCGATGCCTACAACGCCGAACTCGACCGGGAGCTCAACGCCCCGATTGGCACCACCGCGACACCGCTCGACAGCCGCAAGGCCACGGTGCGGATGGGCGAAGCCGCCATCGGCAACCTCATCGCCGATGCCGTGCGCGAGGCGGTGAAGGCCGACATCGCCATCCTCAACGGCGGCGGCATCCGCGGCAACAAGGAATATGCCCCGGGAGAGATCACCCGCCGCGACGTGCTCACCGAACTTCCCTTCGGCAACAAGACGGTGAAGCTCGAGGTCAACGGTGCAACCGTGCTCGCGGCGCTGGAGAATGGGGTGAGCGGCGTTGAGAATGCGGCGGGCCGCTTCCCGCAGGTCTCGGGCCTCACCTTCACCGCCGACCTGACGAAGCCGGCTGGTGCGCGCGTCACGGCAGTGAGCATCGCCGGCAAGCCGCTTGATCCTGCGGCAAGCTATACACTCGCCACCAATGATTACATGTTTGACGGCGGCGATGGCTATGTCATGTTCAAGGACGCACAGCCGCTGCTCGGCGTGCGCGATGGCAAGCTGATGGCGAATGACGTGATGGCCTACATCGTGGCGAGGAAGAGCGTGGATCCGAAGGTCGAGGGCCGCATCGAGTTGAAGAAATGATGAACCGCATCCTCTCCGCGTTCGCCGCCCTCATCGCCGCGGTTCTCGTGGCCGCGGCGCCGGCACGTGCCGAGGCGGTCGATCTCGAACTCGTGCTGCTGGCGGATGCGACGGGATCGATCGACACGAGCGAGATCGCCTTCCAGCGCAAGGGCTATGCCGAGGCGCTGGTGAGCGCGGACGTGATGGATGCAATCCGCACCGGCGCGCATCAGCGGATCGCCGTCACCTATGTCGAATGGGGCAGTTTCGAATCGCAGGACATCGTGGTGCCGTGGACGGTGATCGACGGCGAGGCCTCCGCCGCGGCCTTCGCCGACCGGCTGGTCAAGGCGCCGCGCCGCGCCTTCGGCCGCAACGCCATCGGCCAGGCGCTGCTCTTCGGCAAGGCGCTGATCGAGACCAACAGCCATGAGGGCTACCGCAAGGTGATCGACCTCTCGGCCGACAGCGCCAACAGCTGGAACGGCGTGCCGCTGGCCACCGCGCGCGAGCAGGTGGTGGCCGCGGGCATCACCATCAACGGCTTGCCCATCCTCTGCCGCTTCTGCAGCGGCCGTCCCGTCGATTACGATCTCGAGAAGGCCTTCGAGGACACCATAATCGGCGGCCCCGACGCCTTCGTGGTGACCGCAGACGACATGCAGCAATTCGCCACTGCGGTGAAGCGCAAGCTGGTGCTCGAAATCGCCGGCCTGACGCCGGAGCGCGACGCGGCGGCGCGATAGAGAGTTGCCGCGCGGGGGCCGAGCGGGCTAATCCTGTCGGTCATGACCAACATTCACCGCACCCGCGTCGCCCTCCTCCGTGCCGAGTTGAAGCGGCGCAAGCTCACCGGCTTCTTCGTGCCGCGCGCCGATGAGTTCCAGGGCGAATATGTACCGGCCCATGCCGAACGGCTACGCTGGCTCACCAATTTCCGCGGCAGTGCGGGCGTGGCCATCGTCACGCTGAAGAAGGCCGCGATCTTCGTCGACGGGCGCTATGTCATCCAGGTGCGCCAGCAGGTGGACGAGAAGATCTTTGAGCCCTTCCACCTGATGGACGAGCCGCCCGCGGCCTGGATCGCCAGGAACCTGAAGAAGGCCGACCGGCTGGGCTTCGACCCGTGGCTCGTCACCGCGGACCAGGCGCGGCGCTTCCGCGAGGCCTGCGAAGGCGTGGGCGCCGCCTTCGTTCCGGTCGACGGCAATCCCGTCGACGCCGTGTGGCAGGACCAGCCCCCGCCCCCCATGGCGGAGATCGTGACCCAGCCCACGCAATTCGCGGGTGCCACGGCGGCGGAGAAGATCAAGGAGCTGCAGAAGGCGCTGAAGGCCGATGCGGTGGT
>JADCDC010000136.1 GCA_020252385.1 Aestuariivirga sp. | reverse complement strand
GCGGCACATCTACGAGCGCTGGCACATTCACGACCCTGACCGGGTGCCGGATGTCCGGCTGCGCTCGACCCACATCGGCTTCACGCGGCTCGGCATGCCGCCGTACCATGCCGAGATCAGGACCCGGATCTCAGGCACGCAGGCCCCGCGCACCGCGGGCTCCTTCGTCACCGGTCATCTGATGACCGGCAATCGCAAGCCCATCTCTCGGGTTTGCGAGGCGGTGCGGGTCTCGAAATCGCTGAGGGACCGGATTCTCCTCGACACCCGGACCTTCCGTTTTCCTCGCGCCGGGGACCGCCTCAAGGTTGGTACCGCGACGCTCGGGCGCTTCATCGCGGCATAGAAGACCTCAGTCGCGTTCGCACACGAAGCCTGAGTCTTCGCCGTTGTGGATGTAGAAGTGCCCCACCAGCCGGCCGGCGGAACCGAGCGTGACCCATCCCCGGCCGCATGCCGGGTCCCTGTCGTCGTATCCTTCCCACGAGAACTCCGCGCAGGCGGATCCGTCGCGAGCGCCGTAGCGAACGTCGAGAAAGCCCTTGAGCGCGACGAAGGCGATTTCGCCCGCCGCCACGTCCCGGAACGTCAAATGCGCTTCCTCGACGAGGTCGAGGACGTCGTTGCCCCACTGGTCCATCTCGACGATGCGCCAGCGGCCTGCAAAGGCCCTGGCAAAGGCGGGCAGCTTCTTCATCAGCCGGTCTCCACGGTGAACCTGATTGATCGGGTCAGCTTGTGGGGCGCTGGCGCAAACATCAAGACCCACATCATGCGCTTACCGCCGCGGAGTCCTGCTGTGATCAGGCTCCGGCATCGCCCGGCAGATAGAGTTTCGATCAGGCTTCCATAAGGAACAGACCCGTGGAACAGACCGTCATCTTCAGGGACCGGCAGGAATTGCAGTCCGCCGATCTCAACAATGCCCAGGACTTCGCGCGGGCGTCCCTCGACCATGTGGTGAAGGACGCCATCGACGCCGGCAAGGCCTATACCGGCTTCTCGGCATCCAAGACCGCGGCGACCGAGATCACCCTGTCGCCGGGCCGCTATTACGCCGGGGGCCAGGTCTTCGCCCGCAACGAGAACGTGGTCATCGACCTCTTCAATGCGCTGCCGCTGGTGACGAAGAAGCGGGTCGCCATCGTCGCCTTCGGCCAGTCCGTTGATACCGACGTCCAGCCGAGGGATTTCCTGATCGACGCCCAGCTCGGCACCACCGAGCCCCAGGCGGTCGCCATGGAGAACATGCGCCGGGCGGAACTCTCGGCGGTCGCGGGCGTGGAGGGGCCCGATCCGTCCTACCCCCCGACCGACGCCGCCACCGTGGTGATCTGTTACGCTGTCCTCGACACGGCGGGCATCGTCTCGATCGAGCAGTGGGCCCCCACCCAGCTTCCCAACCTCAGGCTGGTGGCCAACCGGGTCTCGGCCTTGGAAGTCTGGCGCAGCCAGATCAGCGGCCAGGTCGACACCCTCCGCACCGACCTCTCGGCGCTGGCGGACCGGCTGGGGGCTTATGCGCTCAAGAGCGAGACGGTCGATCTCACGGAGCAGCTCGAGGAGTTGCGCCGCAAGGTCTATGAGCCCGGGGCCTACATCTATTACGGCACCAACCATTTCCTGACCGACGAGGGCTCGGATGCCGGCCACCCTGCCTTCGATGCCGTGGTGGGGGAGGGCATCCGCTTTCCCGAGGCGGGCTCGGCCACTTCGGCCTTGGCACTCCTCAACCCGAACAACGCCTTCGTCACCGTGAACGGCGGTTTCGTGCTGCCGAAGTACGCCCACGGCCTCCGCATGAACCTCGCCGGCTATTCGGGCGAGCTGCGCATGGCGCAGTACACCTTCGAGACCACCGCCATCCGCCAGCTGTTCCGCTCGCGTGAACGCCGCCGCTACGGCGCGACGAAGCAGGTGTGCACCAATTCCGCCTGGTGGCGGCAGGGCATCTACGACCAGGCCGCCAGCACCTTCACCCGCAACGGTGAGACCTGGGAGGTGGTCAACGGCATCCCCGATCGCATGCCCAACGGCCAGGTCATTCCCAACGGCAACGTCCACTGGGTGCGCCTCACCCAGTTCTGGATCGACATCTTTCTCGAGCCCTATTGGGACCGGGTGACCGCCACCACCACCTTGAACGGCCAGCAGGTCGCCCAGACCTTCCTCAACAGCCAGGACGGCTGGCTCACCCAGGTGGGAGTGTATTTCAGCCGGAAGGCGGCGGCGGGCGATGTCCATGTGCTGGTCTGCGAGACCGGTTTCGGCATGCCGGACCTCTCCCGGGTGATTTCCCGGACCGTGCTGCCGGTGGCCGACATCCAGGTCGGGGCCGTCGCCGCCAACGCCGCACTTCCGGCGCTTCTGGAAACCACCGTCCCCATCATCCCGGCCTATCTGGTCTCCGGACGCCGCTATGCCATCGTGCTGGTCACCACGGGCGACCATTACGTTGCCATGACCAACACCGACAACGGCATCGTCCAGGGCACCTTCTTCGTCTCGACCGACGGGGCCTTCTTCGCCGGCAATCTGGTCGACGACCTCAAGATGCGGCTCTACTTCGCCAAGTTCGAGCGCTCCCGCCTCTCGGTCGAGCTGAGCCCCCTGCAGCTGGCGGGTGGCATCCTCGATCTCGACATCCTGAACGAGGGCATCACGCCCCCGGCCTGCCGCACCGATTTCGAGGTGCAGGTGAACGGCGCCTGGATTCCGCTCGACGGCGCCCCCAACGGTCCGAACCTCTCGGGGCTGCCGGCGATCCTGCCGCTGAGGGTGACGCTCACCGGCACCACCGACCTGATGCCGGGCTTCGGCTTGACAAATTCGCAGGCCGTCGTCAGCCGCCCGAAGACGGCCTTCACCTGGGTGGGCGAGACCCGGACGCTGGGCTCTCCCACCACCAGCATCAAGATCATCACCGATCTTCAGGCCTTCGACGAGACGAAGCACGATTGCTCCGTGACGCTGCTCACAGGAGCGGACCTGTCCGGCAGCGAAACCGCCGATGTGGTCGAGGACGTCCTTCTTGCCAACGGTTCTGTCCGGCGCACCTCAGTATTCAACCTGACGGCGGTCAGCACCTATGCCGTCAGGATTGTCGGATCCACGACCAGTGCAGCCGAGCAGTTCCTCGTCGCGGAACTGATCGAGTTTGCGCAGTCATGAGCGATGCCGCCATGAGTATCGGCATCCTATGCAGCCTGTACAGCATGTATTTCACGGAGAACGCCTGATGCCGAGCAAGCCCACCCATTACAGGATCACGGTCAACCGGCCGCTGGAGGTGGCGAACGCCCGCTTCCGCCCGGGCGCGCGCTATACCGTCAAGTCTGCCGTGCATGATGCGCTTCGCGAACAGGCGGCGGATGCCATCGCCGCCGCCGAGCCGATGCTGATGGAGTGACAGCGCCATGCTGAGGTTCGAGGATCTCCGGGTCCGCGACAGCCAATCGCTCGACCGGGACTTCTTCAACCGGCGCTTCCGGCTGATCGCCGAAGCGTTGGGGCAGCTGGGAACCGAGGTCACCTCGGTTACTACCGACACCGACCGGCTCGTCACCCTCGGCCTGACCCGGGTGAACGAGGTCCTCGGGCCGCTGCTCGCCCGGCTGCAGGCCGCCGCGGAGAACGGCTTCCTCGTCGCCGCCTCGGAGTCGCCGCTCACCGTCACCGGCGGCCTGCAGTCCACGCTGGTGATTGCCAGCGAGGCCGAGCGCGACCTGTTCACGCCGACGCCTTACGTGCTGCTGACCCGCCGGGCGGAGGGCACGGAGCATGATTATGCCGTGCTGCGCGTCGAAGGCTATGACCGCGCCAGTGGCGGCCTCGCCTTCGAGGTTGTGCTGGTCAATGGCGCCATCGGCGATGCCATGCATGACGACTGGATGATTTCGGCGACGGCTGGCATCAGTGTGGCGGTGCTGGAGGCCGCCACCTCGGTGCAGGCGACCCTCGCACTGGCCCAGCAGGCGGCGCAGGATGCTGCTGAAGCGGCGGCCACGGCGGAATCCGTTCTGGCCTCGGGTCCTGTCTCGTCGGTCAATGGCCGGACGGGCGCCGTCGTCCTCGGCATGTCCGACATTGCCGGGCTGGTGAGCGCGCTCGCCGCCAAGGCCGAGAGCAGCCACGGCCACACCATCGCGCAGGTATCCAACCTGCAGGCGACACTCAATGCCATCACTGATGGCGGAACCTACTGAGCGTCCGGAAACAAGGCGAGGAACGGGAACATGACGCAATCGCTCATCGCCCAGTTGTCCCAGAAGCTGTCCATCACCGCCGTGAAGGACATCGAGGTGACCGGCATCGTCGATGATGGCGCCGGCGGCTGGGTCCGATCGGTGCGTTTCTACGGCTCACCCGCATCCGGTACGAACAAAGCGCTCATCCTCGAGGTGCTTCTGCAGTCGGCGGAAAAGACCGACCTCGCCATCACCACGCCGGAGATCGACTTCTGATCCTGGTTCATCGCCGTTTCTGATTCGGCCCCCAATTCACCATCGCACGCTGCACGGAAACTCCATGCGGCGGGCTCTTGTCATGGAGAGACGTGATGTCCGATCCGACCTTTGGCATTTCGATCACGCGGATCGACAACGAGCCGCGGCCCGCAGTCTACAGCGACATGTCGGTGGTGGGCCTCATCGGCACCGCACCCGAAGCCGATCCGGCGGTGTTTCCGCTCAATACGCCAGTGTTTCTTTATTCCGACGACGTCGCGAAGCGGACATCACTCGGAACAGAAGGCACCATCTCCGATGCACTGTTCCTCATCAATGCCCAACTGGGCGAGTTCCAGGTTGCTGCCAAGGTCGTCGTTGTGCGGGTGGAAGAGGGCGAGACCGTGAATGAGACCATCGCCAATATCGTTGGCGACGGGATCTCGACGGGGCTCGAGGCCT
>JADCDC010000135.1 GCA_020252385.1 Aestuariivirga sp. | reverse complement strand
GCCCCCGAGCGGGCAATCCTCTTCGCGGCCACCAAAGAAGATGCCACGGTCAAGCCGTGGCATGACGAACACAGAGGAGGCATCGCCCGCCCTCACCCCTCTCGTCATTGCCCGCCCTCGAGCGGGCAATCTTCTTCGCGTCCGCAACAAGAAGATGCCACGGTCAAGCCGTGGCATGACGAGCGGTTGGGGATTTTCTGCTCCCCACGCATGCACGAACGAAAACGGCCGGACCCAACAGGCCCGGCCGCATTCACATTTACTGCCGGATGGATCAGGCCGAGGCCATCTCCTCCTCGTCCTGCACCATGGCCTGGAGCTCTTCCTTGGTCACGGTCTTGTCGGCGACCTTGGCCTTGGCGACGATGGTGTCCACCACCTTCTGCTCGAAGATGGGGCCGCGCAGTTCCATCATGGCGGTCGGGTTCTTGCGGTAATAGTCGATCACCATCTTCTCCTGGCCGGGGAACTGGCGCATGCGGTTCATCAGCGCGTTCTGCAGCTCCTGCTCGGTGACCTGGATGCCTTCCTTCTCGCCCATGGTGCCCAGCACCAGGCCCAGCCTCACGCGGCGGGCGGCGATGGCGCGATATTCCTCGCGCGCCTCGTCCTCGGTCGTCGCCTCGTCGGCGAAGGTCTTGCCGGTGCGGTTCATCTCGCCCGTCAGCGCGTTCCAGATGCCGCGGAACTCGGCCTCGACCAGCCGCTCGGGCAGCTCGAAGGTGTATTCCTTGTCGAGCGCGTCGAGCACGTCGCGCTTCAGCTTCATGGCGGTCATCTGGGCGTATTCGCCACCCATGCGCTCCTTCACCGTGTCCTTGAGCTTGGCAAGATCCTCGAAGCCCATCTTCTTGGCGAAGTCGTCATCGATCGCGGCATCGGCGGCGGCCTCGACCTTGGTCAGCTTGGTGGCGAATTCGGCGGGCTTGCCGGCGAGTTCCGCGACACCGTAATCGGCCGGGAAGGTCACCTTCACCGTCAGCTCGTCACCGGCCTTGGCACCCACCAGCTGTTCCTCGAAGCCGGGGATGAACTGGCCGGAGCCCAGTTCCAGCGCCACGTCATCGGCCGTGCCGCCATCGAAGGCGGTGCCATCGACGGTGCCCACGAAATTGATGGTGACGCGGTCGCCGGTCTCAGCCGGACCGTCCTTGTCGGAGTAGCTCTTGGACTGGGAGGCGACGCGCTTCAGCGTCTCCGCGATCTGGTCTTCGGTCACTTCCACCACGTGGCGGGTGAGTTCGAGGCCCGAGTGATCCTTCACCTCGAAGTCGGGGATGACCTCGAGCGCCACCGAGAAGGCGAGGTCGCCCTTGCCTTCCATCACGGCCTGCACCTCGGCCTGGTCCTCCGGCAGCTTCACCTCCGACTGGTAGGCCGGCTTCAGATTCTTCTCCTCGAGCAGCGCCTTCGACTTGGCGTCGATGGTGTTCTGCACCACTTCCGCCATGGCGGACTTGCCATAGATGCGCTTCAGGTGGTGGACGGGCACCTTGCCGGGCCGGAAGCCCTTGATGTTGGCGCGCTTCGACAGATCGACGAGCTTGGCGTTGAGCTCCTGGTCGAGTTCGGCCTGGTTGACCACCACCTTGTATTCGCGCTTGAGGCCAGCGCTGAGCGTTTCGGTAACCTGCATCTCGTTCCTGCTTCCGTCTGAATCGATGGGCCATGTGGCCCGAGGGCTCAAACCCATGCGCAAGCGTGGTGCGGGCGGAGGGACTTGAACCCCCACGGGTTTCCCCACTGGAACCTAAATCCAGCGTGTCTGCCAATTTCACCACGCCCGCGCACGTGCAGAAGCCCCGGGCCGTTGCAATGGGCGCGGTCTATAGCAGAGGGGTTTTCATGATGCCAGTGAAGAAAACGCGAGATTTCCGGGCCCTGCGCTATCCCTTGGCGGTGCGGAGCTGTGCGAGGGTGCTGAGCGCGATGCCCGCCGCCACCACCGCGATTCCCGCCCACACCATGGGCGGGTAGCGCTCGCCGAGGAAGGCCACGCCGATTCCGACCCCGACGGCGGCCGCCACATAGCCGATCTGGGAGAGGTAGGTGGGCCCCCCCACCGCCTGGAGGCGGAAGAAGGTGAGGTACATGACCGTGGCGGCCGTCATCTGTGCGGCCACCAGCCAGGGCACGCGGGCGAGCGGTGCGAGGTCGAAGCCGCCCCAGGCCACGGCCACCAGCAGGAGTGGCGGAACCGCCGCAAGGTTGATCGAGGCGCCAAGCCGCATGGGAGCGGCCCCCCGCGGCCAGGCCATGCTGCGGTAGACATTGCCGAAACCCAGGAACAGGGGGATGAGTGCCGCCAGGAACAGCCAGTGCGACTGGCCTTCCTCGAAGCCCGCATTGCGGCCGAGGATGATGATCACCGCACCCCCCAGTCCTACCGCGATCCCTGCCACACCCAAGGGGCCCGGCGGCCGCACCCGGAGCAGTGTCGAGAGCAGCGCCGTGACCACCGGGGAGAGCGCCACCAGCACGGAGGTGATGCCGCTGCCGATATGCTGGATGACGGCGAAGGTGAGGGTCAGCGGCACGACATTGGAAATGAACCCGGAGGTCGCGGCATAGCGCAACACGCCCGGCGCCGCCGCCGGCGCCTCGAACAGGCGCGAGGCGACGAGCACTGTCAGCCCCGCGCCAAGGCAGATCACCGCGGCCCACAGGGCGGGGTGAACCCCCGCCTCCGCGGCAAGCTTGCCCAGTGGAAAGTTGCAGCCGAAGGCGAGCCCCGTCACCAGGAGGAGCGGCAGCGGCCGGTTCACAAGGCCTCCAGCAGCGTCTCGGCAGTGAGCCCCCTTGGGCCCCGCCGGTTCGCCGCCTCGCCATGGCGCCACACCGCCGCCGTAGCCGCCGCGAAGCCATCGAGCCCCTGCGCCAGCAGACCGGTCACGATCCCGGCCAGCACATCGCCAGAGCCTGCCGTGGCGAGCGAGGGCGGCGCGTTGACATTGATGCGCGCCCGGCCATCGGGTGCGGCGATCACCGTGTCCGCCCCCTTCAGCACCACGACCGCTCCCGACAGCGCCGCGGCTTTCCGGGCCAGTTCGAGCTTTGAATCATCTTCGCTCAGCAACCCCTTGAAAATCAGCCAGAACTCACCTGCGTGAGGCGTCATCACCACCGGCCGCCCGGGCACCATGCCGATGAGGCGGAACAGGCGCTGGGCCTCGCCCGCGTCCGCGAAGGAGGTCAGTGCATCGGCATCGAGCACCGTGGCAGCACCGCTCAAAAGCACGGCATCGACCTTGTCACGCGTCGCCTCCCCAACTCCTGCGGCGGGGCCGATGCACACGGCGTTCTTGCGCCGGTCCGACAGCAGAACTGAAATGTCAGCATCCGACAGCATCACTGCCGACACCTGCGCGGCATGAACGGCAAGCGCCTCGCGGCTTCCCGACACCGTGACGAGGCCCGCCCCGCACTTCAGCGCGGCAACGGCAGCAAGGCGCGCAGCACCCGTTGCCAACGGTCCCCCTGACACCACCACCGCATACCCGCGGCCATATTTGTGGCCCAAGGGCGATGCGGCAGGAAGCAGGATTTCCGTGTTGATACAGGCTCTTGGCGCAATCTCCTGCAAAACCGATTCAGGAATGCCGATGTCGGCCAATACCACCTCGCCGCACAAGATCCGGCCCGGCATCAGCACATGCCCCGGCTTGCGGCGGAAGAAGGTCACCGTCACCTCCGCCCTGACCGCCGCCCCCCGCACCCGCCCGCTCAACCCATCAAGCCCCGAGGGCACGTCAACCGCCACCACCGGAACACCCGCCCCGTTGATCGTCTCGGCGAGGCTCGCCGGAAAGTCCCTGGACAGTCCGGCGCCGAACAGCGCGTCGACGATGAGGCGCGCGTCCCCGATGGCGATCTCCGCCTCGACGGGCCCGTCCCAGCGCGCCGCCATGGCGGCGGCGTCACCCGTCAGCCGTTCCCGCTCAACGAGCAACGCCAGCCGCACCGGCCAGCCCCAGCGCTTGAGGAAGCGCGCCACCACGAAGCCGTCGCCGCCATTGTTGCCCGGGCCGCACAGCACCAGCACCGGCCTCGCGCCGTAGCGGCGGAGGATCTCCTCCGCCACGGCGCGCCCGGCGGTCTCCATCAGCGTCAGGGAAGCGACCCCCGCCCGCACCGCCAGGGAATCGGCGCGGTACATCTCCTCGGGCGTCAACAGTTCGTTGGTCATCGCGGGAAGGCTAGCCCATCGGCGTCTCCGGCGGAACCATGGGATCGGGGCAGACCGGCCAACGGGCTTGCACAATCCCGGTCGAAGGCGGAACCTCGGGGCCGGACGATCGACCGGAGGCTCCGCCCATGACCAGCGCGACCAATGCCCCGCCAGACGCCGTCAAGCTCCTCGCACGGCGCTTGCTGGAGACAGGGTATGACGACCTCCCCCCGCGCGAGCGCCATGTGATCGAGCGGGTGGCGAAGCGCCTCGCCGTGTCACGGGACGTCGGCTCGAGCTTCGAGGAGAGCCGAACCTTCGGCGAGCGGCTGGCCGACCGGATCGCAGCCTTCGGCGGCTCCTGGACCTTCATCCTGATGTTCATGGGCGCGGTCCTGGTGTGGGTTCTGGTCAACACCGTGCTGCTGTTCAGTTCGGGCGGGGAGCCCTTCGACCCCTACCCCTTCATCCTGCTGAACCTGTTCCTCTCGCTGGTCGCGGCGATCCAGGCGCCCATCATCATGATGTCGCAGAACCGCCAGGCGGCGAAGGACCGGCTGCAGGCCAGCCACGATTATGAGGTGAACCTCAAGGCCGAGATCGAGATCATGGCGCTGCACGAGAAGCTCGACGAACTCCGCGACAAGGACCTCGCCGGCCTCATCCTCTCGATCAAGGACTCGCGGCGCATGCCCTGATTTTGTGCAGTCATGATTATTTTTTCATCACGATTGCCTGCCTAAAATCTGGACAACCTCCGCCAAACCGTTGAGATCGCTGTCATCATAACTTGGCACGGAGCGTGCAAACCCCTTCTGACTGACAACGCGCGAGGCTGACAGCGGACATGAAAAAGATCGAAGCGATCATCAAGCCCTTCAAGCTCGACGAGGTGAAGGAAGCCTTGCAGGAAGTGGGCCTCCAGGGAATCACCGTCACCGAGGCAAAGGGTTTCGGACGCCAGAAGGGCCATACCGAGCTCTATCGCGGTGCCGAGTACGTGGTCGACTTCCTGCCCAAGGTGAAGATCGAGGTGGTGATGGCCGACGAATTCGTCGAGCGCGCGGTCGAGGCGATCCAGAACGCCGCGCGCACCGGCCGCATCGGCGACGGCAAGATCTTCATCTCCAACATCGAACAAGCCATCCGCATCCGCACCGGCGAAGCCGGTCCGGACGCGCTCTAACCGTTCCAAACCAGCTCAAGACAAGAGGGAATATCATGAGCAAGCCACTGGACGTCTCGGGCGTCCTCAAGATGATCAAGGAAAAGGACGTCAAGTACGTCGATCTGCGCTTCACCGACCCGCGCGGCAAGATGCAGCATCTGACCATGGACGTCTCGCAGATGCACGAAGACGCCTGGGGCGAGGGCCTGATGTTCGACGGCTCCTCTATCGCCGGCTGGAAGGCCATCAACGAGTCCGACATGGTTCTCATGCCGGATGCGTCCTCCGCCCATCTCGACCCCTTCTATGCCCAGTCCACGCTCGCCGTGTTCTGCGACATTCTCGAGCCCTCTACGGGCGAGGGCTATGCCCGTGACCCGCGCATGATCGCCAAGCGCACCGAGGCTTACCTGAAGTCCACCGGCATCGACGACACGGAGTACGTGGGCCCCGAGGAAGAGTTCTTCATCTTCGACGACGTGAAGTTCGCCACCACGCCCTACAACACCGGCTTCAAGCTGGACTCGGTCGAGCTTCCGACCAACTCGGACCGCGACTACGAGACCGGCAACATGGGCCACCGCATGCGCACCAAGGGTGGCTACTTCCCGGTGAACCCGATGGATAGCGCCCAGGACATGCGCTCCGAGATGCTGTCCACCATGGGCGAGATGGGCCTCATCGTGGAAAAGCACCACCACGAGGTCGCATCCTCCCAGCATGAGCTCGGCACCCGCTTCCAGCCGCTCGTCACCGCCGCAGACCACATGCAGATCTACAAGTACGTGATCCACAACGTGGCCCACGCCTATGGCAAGACCGCCACCTTCATGCCGAAGCCGATCTTCGGCGACAACGGATCGGGCATGCACTGCCACTTCTCGATCTGGAAGGACGGCAAGACCATGATGTCCGGCAACCAGTATGCCGACCTCTCGGAAACCTGCCTCTACTTCATCGGCGGCGTGATCAAGCACGCGAAGGCCTTGAACGCCTTCACCAACCCGTCGACCAACTCCTACAAGCGCCTGGTGCCGGGCTATGAGGCGCCGGTGCTGCTCGCCTACTCCTCCCGCAACCGCTCGGCCTCCTGCCGCATTCCCTTCACGGCGAACCCCAAGGCCAAGCGCGTCGAAGTCCGCTTCCCCGACCCGACCGCCAACCCCTATCTGGGCTTCTCGGCGATCATCATGGCGGGCCTCGATGGCATCGTGAACAAGATCCACCCCGGCCCCGCGATGGACAAGAACCTCTACGACCTGCCGCCGGCAGAGCTCGCCAAGGTTCCGACCGTCTGCGGCTCGCTGCAGGAGGCGATCGACTCGCTCGCCGCCGACCACGAGTTCCTGCTCAAGGGCAACGTCTTCTCCAAGGACCAGATCGAGAGCTACCTCGAGCTGAAGCAGGAAGAGCAGGACCGCTACCGGATGACCCCGCACCCCGTGGAGTTCGACATGTACTACAGCTGCTGATCCCCGCCCTCGGGATCGCGACAGCCGAAAGCCCCGGTGGAAACACCGGGGCTTTTGCTTTGCTGGAGGGCGCTTGCGAGGCCGAAAACTGATGTGGATCAAATTGCAGCTCCGGGCCCGGAATTGCCGCCAGACGAACATTTCCACGGTGGATTGGGGCGGATGCTCCGCCATGCCGGTCACAGGGCCAGATGAAACGGTCCTCGGGCATGCGATCTCAAGAGGAGTTCCCTATGATCAGATTACTGGCACTCGCAGCGGTTTCGTTGATGGCGCTCGCGCCCTCCGCATGGGCGGCTGACAAGCCGAACATCCTGTTCATCGTGTCGGACGACACGGGCTACGGCGACCTTGGCCCCTATGGCGGCGGCGTGGGGCGCGGCATGCCGACCCCCAACATCGACCGGCTGGCGGACGAGGGGATGACCTTCTTCTCGTTCTATGCCCAGCCCAGCTGCACGCCCGGGCGCGCCGCCATGCAGACCGGCCGCATTCCCAACCGCAGCGGCATGACGACGGTCGCCTTCCAGGGCCAGGGCGGCGGACTTCCGGCAGCCGAGTGGACGCTCGCCTCCGTCCTCAAGCAAGCAGGCTACGGCACCTACTTCACCGGCAAGTGGCACCTGGGCGAGGCGGACTACGCTTTGCCCAATGCCCAGGGCTATGACGAGATGAAATACGTCGGGCTCTATCACCTCAACGCCTACACCTATGCCGATCCGACCTGGTTCCCCGACATGGACCCAGAGCTGCGCAAGATGTTCGCCGAGGTGACCAAGGGTGCCCTCTCCGGCAAGGCAGGGGAGACAGCGAAGGAGGATTTCAAGATCAACGGCCAGTACGTCGACACGCCCGAGAAGGGCGTCGTCGGTATTCCCTTCTTCGACAATTACGTCGAGAAGGCCGCAATCGAATTCCTCGAGACGGCGGCAACGAAGAAGGACCAGCCCTTCTTCATCAACGTGAACTTCATGAAGGTTCACCAGCCCAACATGCCGAACCCCGACTTCATCCACAAGTCGATCTCGAAGACCAAGTACGCCGACTCCGTGGTGGAGCTCGATGCCCACATCGGCAACATCATGAACAAGCTGCGGGAGCTGAAGCTCGACGAGAACACGCTGGTCTTCTACACCACCGACAACGGCGCCTGGCAGGACGTCTACCCCGATGCCGGCTACACACCCTTCCGCGGCACCAAGGGCACCGTGCGTGAAGGCGGCAACCGTGTTCCGGCCATCGCCTGGATGCCGGGCAAGATCAAGGACCACGCGCGCAACCATGACATCGTGGGCGGTCTGGACCTGATGGCCACCTTCGCCTCCGTTGGCGGAGTTTCCAAGCTTCCCGACAAGGACCGAGACGGCCAGCCCATCATCTTCGACAGCTTCGACATCTCGCCGGTGCTGTTCGGAACGGGCCCCGACCCGCGCAAGAACTGGTTTTACTTCACCGAGGACGAGCTCACCCCCGGCGCGGCCCGTGTGGGCAACTACAAGGCCGTCTTCAACCTACGTGGCGACGACGGCCAGGCCACCGGCGGCCTTGCCGTCGACAGCAACCTCGGCTGGAAGGGCCAGGAGAAGTACGTGGCGATCGTTCCGCAGGTCTTCGACATCCTGCAGGACCCGCAGGAGCGCTACGACATCTTCATGAACAACTACACCGAACACACCTGGACGCTGGTGTCGATCAGTGCGGCGATCAAGGGCCTGATGAAGACCTATGTCGAGTATCCGCCACGCAAGCTGCAGGGCCTCGGATACACTGGTCCCGTCACGATTTCGAGCTATCAGAAGTTCCAGTGGGTCCGGGAGCAACTTGCCAAGGATGGGGTCGACATCACCCTGCCCACCGGGAACTGACAGCTCCACGGGAATACGCCCGGAAAGACCCCGGCAGCAGTGCCGGGGCCTTTCTTTCTGGCGTTCCGAACCAGCCGGCAGGACGACACCCGTCCGATATCATCTTGTCGTCAGGAAGTTGCAAAGGTTATCATGCGACCAGCCAGAGGCGAGGAGCATGTCCAAGAAGAGCCATTCGTTGCATTTCCGGATGTTCAAGTATTCGGTCTATGCGCTCCTGACTTTCAACATCCTGCTCTTCATGATCCACGGCACCGCCTATGAGGCGCTGGATTCGCTGGGCTGGGTGCTCCTGCTTGCCACATTTGAATATGAGAGCACCTCGCTCGACGAGGTCTATGCCTCGCAGAAGGAGAAGTGGGGAATCTTCGCGGTCCAGTGCGTGGGCTACTGCCTGGCGCTCTATGCCACGTACCAGTATTTCGCCGCGGGCGACTGGGTCGACCTGCTGAATGCCGTCACCTGGCTCCTGGTCTGCGCGGTGCTGGCCTATGATGTCTACTTCCCCGGAGACTATGGCGGCGCCGAATGGAAGGTGCGCAACGCCATCAAGATCGGCCTCTACTCCATCCTCGTCGGTGTCGCCCTGTGGTGGGGCTATGAGGGCATGCAGGACGGCGCGGGGCTGGTGGGCCTCCTCGATTTCTACGACGCCGCCCTGTGGATTGCGTGCTTCGCGGTGATCGAACTCAACGTCTTCGACTACGAGCGGCCGGAGGAGCCGGTCGCCGCCGAACGCGTCTGACCCCCTGGAATTTGCATGGGGCCCCTGGTCCGGCCCCGCCTTGCCGAACCACCGCGCCCGGATTAACACCCGATGCGATGACCACCGCCCATGCGATTCATGCCCGTTCGCCCGCCGCCGACTTCCGGATGGGCGTCCTGCTCGTGGGCGGCGCGGCGCTGACCTGGAGCTTCGGCGGCACCATCGCGCGCTTCATCACCGTGGCGGATCCCTGGACGGTCGTGTTCTGGCGCGCCTTCTTCGCCTTTTCCTTCCTGCTCCTCTTCATGCTGTGGCGGGACGGGGCCAAGGCCACGGTCAAGATGTTCCGCAACATGGGCTGGCCGGGGCTGGCGGTGGCCTGCTGCTTCGGCATCGCGTCGTCGTCCTTCGTTGTTGCACTGCAATATACGACGGTCGCCAACATCCTGCTCACCCAGGCGGCGGCACCGCTGTTCGCCGCCCTCCTCGCCTGGATGGTGTTCGGCGAGCGCGTCAATGCCGCCACCTGGATCGCCATCGCGGCGGTGATCTGCGGCGTTTCGATCATGGTCTCCGCCTCCTTCTCGGGCGAGGTGTCGCCGATCGGTGATGGTCTGGCGCTGGTCATCACCGTGCTGTTCTCGGCCGCAATCGTGATCACGCGCCATCATCCGGAGGTGCGCATGATGCCCGCCGTCTGCCTCGGCACCGGCATGGCCATGGTCGTCGCCTTCTTCCTCGCGGGCGGTCTCGCCGTCTCCTCCCCCGACCTGTTCTGGCTGGTGCTGTTCGGCGCGGTCAATCTGGGCGCCGGGCTCGCCATGTTCGTGACCGGCGCAAGGCTCGTTCCAGCAGCGCTCGCGGCCCTCGTCAGCACGCTGGAGCCGGTGCTGGGCCCCGTCTGGGTCTGGCTGATTCATGACGAGGTGCCGGGGCTTCGCACCGTCATCGGCGGCGGCATCGTCTTCGCGGCTCTGTTCACCCACATCCTGAACGACTGGCGCCGCCAGCGCGACATGCGGCGGGACGGCCCCGCCAAGGGCTGACAGGTCACAATCTTCAAGGCGATGGGTTCCCAAACGCCCGGCCCTCTGCCAGTCTTGCGCTGAGCAATGAGGGGAGCCCCTGCCCATGGATTTCGTCCACTTCCTGTCGAGCCACATGCTGGACCCGGCCATGGGCGGCAAGCGCCTCTACAGGGGCGTGGTGGAACAGGCCATCCATGCGGAAAAGGTCGGCTACCGGGGGGTCGCCATCCCCGAGCATCACCTGCTCAACATCCTGCTCATCCCCTCGCCCCTCCAGATGGCGGTGAAGATCGCCGCGCACACGCAGCACATCAAGCTCGTCACCTCGGTCTGCCAGCTCCCCATCCGCGACATGCGGATCTTCGCGGGAGAGGTGGTGCAGGCCCAGGCCCTGTGCGACGGGCGGCTGATGCTGGGCGTGGGCAAGGGCGCCTTCGGCTTCGAGACCCTGCGCTTCGGCGTGCCGATCGAGGACACCAAGCCCCAGTTCGAGGAGGACCTGAGGCTCCTCGAGGCGCTGCTCACCAAGGAGGAAGTCTCCTGGTCGAGCCCGCGCTATTCCTTCCCGCCGCTCACCATCATGCCCCGCCCCGAGGACCCGATCCCGCTGATGGCGGCGGTGATGAACCCTGTGGGCATCGAGGCGGCGGCGAAGGCTGGCTATCACGTCCAGACGACACCCCTGGGCGGCAGCCACCAGCAGCTGATCGACCAGGTCACGGCCTTCGCCCGCGGCAAGGCCGCGGCGGGCCGCCCGCTCGATACGCGCCTGTCCTTGCAGCGCGGCATGTTCCTCGTCACCAGCGAGAAGGAGCGCCAGCACATCGCGGAGCGCGCCTGGACCTATTACAAGAGCTTCGACAATGTCTTCGGTGGGCCCGGCATCGTCGACAAGGGCATCATCCGCCCCCTGCCGCGCACCCAGACGGTCGAGGAGCTTGCCTCGAACCTCCTGCTCTGCGGCAGCCAAGAGATGATCGAGCGGCTTTCGGTCTATGCCGATCTCGGCATCGACGAGGTGCTGACCACCTCGAACTTCGGGCAGGACCAGCAGATGACGCTGGACATGATGAGCCGCTTCGCCGAGGAGGTGATGCCGCATTTCCGGGAGCGCCGGCAGGCGGCGTGAATTTCAGCAGGAAGGAAACGAAACAGTGCCGATCATCCGAGTGGAAATGTTCAAGGGCCGGAGCCCCGAGCAGAAGAAGGCCATCGCGCGCGAGCTGGTGGACGGGTTCATCCGCGGTGCCGGGGGCGGCAGCCCGTCGTCCTTCAACGTGGTGTTCGTCGATGTCGAGAAGCATGACTGGGCCCACGGCCACGACATGATGAACGAGAAGTACCCCGACAAGTGACGATGCCGGTTCCCGTCAGGTCGGCCTTTTCGGTCGAGGGCGAGGGAGAGCCCATCTTCCTCATCCACGGCATCGGCGCCTCGCGCGCCTCCTTCGCGGGGCTCGTGGCGCATCTCAAGACGGAGTACCGCTGCATCTCCTACGATCTCCGCGGCCATGGCGCCTCGCCGGTGCCGAGGCCGCCCTACACGCTCGACGAACTCGTGGAGGATCTGGAGGCGCTGCGCCGGGAGCTCGGGATCGAGAAGGCCCATTTCGCCGGCCATTCGCTGGGCGGCATGATCGGGCCGGCCTATGCGCGGAAGTATCCCCAGCACGTGCTGACGCTTGGCCTCTATTCGACGGCCGCCTTCCGCACCGAGGATGACGCAGCCAAGGTCAACGGTGTTGTCGCCGCCATGCGGGCCAAGGGAATCCCGCAGGTTCTCGAAACGCTGAAGGACCGCTGGTTCACGCCGGAATTCGCCGAACGGAAGCCCGACGTGATCGCCAGGCGCATGCAGCAGGTGATCGACACCGACCCCGAGGTGTTC
>JADCDC010000134.1 GCA_020252385.1 Aestuariivirga sp. | reverse complement strand
GGCGGGCAGCTATCTGTGGAACGCCGGAATCTTCCTTTCCTCGGCACAAGCCATGATCGCTGCCTTCGCCCGCCATGCGCCAGAGATGATCACGCCCGCCACGGCAGCCCTGCGGCAGGCCACCGCCGACCTGAACTTCATCCGCCTTGCAGCGGAGCCATGGGCGGAGCTTCCGAGCATCTCGATCGACTATGCCATCATGGAGAAGACGAAGAACCTCGCCGTGATGCCCTATCGCGGGGGCTGGTCGGACCTTGGCAGCTGGGATGCCGTCTGGCAGGAGAGCGGACCGGACGCAGAGGGCAACGTCCTCTCTGATCACGCGCTGGCCGTGGCGTGCCGCAACTCGCTCCTGCGTTCGGAGGCGGAAGGTCTCGAGCTCGTCGGCATCGGCCTTGAGGACATCATCGCCGTCGCCATGCCGGACGCGGTGCTGGTGGCAAGGCGCGGCGAGAGCCAGAAGGTGAGGGAGGCCGTCGATGCGCTGAAGGCGCGTTCGGCGAAGCAGGCCACCGCCTTCAGCCGCGATCACCGGCCATGGGGATGGTTCGAGAGCCTGGCGATCGGTCCGCGTTTCCAGGTGAAGCGCATCGTGGTGAAGCCCGGCGCGGCCTTGTCGCTCCAGTCGCATCGCCACCGGGCTGAACATTGGATCGTCGTGCAGGGCACCGCGCGCGTCACCGTCGATGGCGAGATCCGGCTCCTGGCCGAGAACGAATCGACATACATCCGGGTGGGCGCCGTCCACCGCCTGGAGAACCCAGGCCTGATACCGATGATCCTCATCGAGGTTCAAACCGGCAGCTATCTCGGCGAGGATGACATCATCCGATATGAAGACGCCTATGCACGAACGGTTGAGCCGCCAGGAGGCCTTCCGGCCGCAAGCAAGACCAAGACATGACCGGTGGCCCCGAGACTCTCGAGACGCTGGCGGCACGGGCGGGCGTGCGCTTCGGCACAAGCGGCGTTCGCGGTCTCGTGACGGATCTTTCCCCGGAGATCTGCCGGGCCTTCACCCAGGGTTTTCTGCGCGCAAGCGGCCTCACGGGCGGAGCCGTCCTGATCGGCCATGATCTGCGGCCGAGCAGCCCTGAGATCGCGCGCGCATGCGTGACGGAAGCCCGGACCATGGGCTTCGAACCGGTCAATGCCGGAGTGGTCCCGACGCCTGCCCTGGCACTTGCCGCCGAAGCCCGCCGCGCGCCTGCCATCATGGTGACAGGGAGCCACATTCCCTTCGACCGGAACGGTCTCAAGTTCTACCTGCCTCAGGGTGAGATCAGCAAGGAGGACGAGGCGCGGATCTTCGACTCCACTGTCCTCCTCGTTCACGCCCCCACCGCCAGTCTTCCCGGGATCGACCCTTCCGTGCTGGCAGCCTATGCAACGCGCTACACCGCGGCGTTCGGCGATGGCAGCCTCGCAGGGCTAAGGCTCGGCATATATGAGCACTCGTCTGCTGCGCGCGATGTGCTGCACGTCATCCTTCGTGCGCTGGGGGCCGAGACCGTGAGCCTGGGGAGAAGCGATGCCTTTGTTCCCATCGACACCGAAGCTGTGCGCGAGGAAGATCGTGCACTGGGCCGCGCCTGGGCAAGGCAACACGGGCTAGATGCCATCCTCACGACCGATGGAGATGCCGACCGGCCGCTCATTGCGGATGAAGGCGGCGAGTGGCTGCGCGGAGACGTGCTTGGCATTCTCTGCGCCCGGGAACTTGGTGCGCGGACCGTCGTGACGCCCGTGAGCAGTAACACGGCGCTCGAGATGTCCGGACTCTTCCAAACAACAGTGCGCACGCGGATCGGCTCGCCATTCGTGATCGCGGCGATGGAATCGGCCGCGGAGCATCCCGTGGTCGGCTATGAAGCCAATGGCGGCTTTCTGCTGGGATCGGACATCACCGTGAACGGACGACCGCTCCGTACGCTGAAGACCCGAGATGCGGTGCTGCCCATGATCCTGGCCTTGACCGCGGCAAGGGCGAGGATGCTGAAACTGTCCGAGTTGGTGAAGGAACTTCCGGACCGACACACATTCAGCGACCGCCTGCAGGATGTGGATGTCACGGCATGCCGCGCATTTCTGGCGAGGCTCGCGAGCGAACCCGAGGCATTCTCCTCCCTCGGGAAAGTAGTTCTGCCGCCCGTCGTGGCGGTCGACCTCACGGATGGCGTACGCGCAACCTTGCAGTCGGGCGAGATCCTGCACCTCCGCCTGTCAGGCAATGCACCGGAACTTCGCTGCTACACGGAGGCCTCAAGCCTGCCACGTGCGGAGGCGCTCTGCGCCGACTGCCTGCAGTCGATCAGTGGAATGACGAAAGGCCAGAAGGTCGAGTCTAGAAGTTGAACACGGCTCCGAGGGCGACGCCATGCTGCACGACGTCGTAGACGAAGCCGTCATTCTCGTAGTCGACGCCCAATGCGCGGTATGCCACCACCGTCGAGAACTTCTCGGTCCACTCGTAGCCGACGCCGCCCATTACATCCCAGGTGAAATCGGAACCGACGCCGAAGCCGCCGACCATGCCCCAACCGGTGAAATAGACCGGCATCGACGTGTTGATGCGCATCTTGGCGCCGACCATCGGATCGACCCATGATGCGCCGTCGTCCCCGCTCAATTCCCGGCTGAGGACGAGGCCCCCACCTAAATCGCCAGCGATCGTCGCGTTCACCTTCACGTCGTTCTCGATGTTCCAGTAGCGGCCACCGGCCATGACGTCGAGGGTCGCCTGGTCGGAATCAATCGCCCGCCACTGCCCCATGATGGTGCCAATGAATTCGGTGACATCGACTTCAGCCTTCACCTCCGCCGTGGCGGGAACCCGTTCGAGAACACGGGAAGCTGAATCATCTGCCGAGAGGCTGACGTAGTTCAGGTCGAAGAAGACGCCCCACGTGCCGTTGTGCGCCTCTCCCGCTGCCATCGCGGCAATATTCAGATTCTGGAGAATGTCGGAGAAGGGGATATCGATCT
>JADCDC010000133.1 GCA_020252385.1 Aestuariivirga sp. | reverse complement strand
GATTTCGAGAAGGGCGAGAACAGGGTCCGGGCCGCCTCGTGAGAGACGCCGTTGCCGAAGTCGTCAACCGCGATGTGGGCGAAGCCGTCCGCCAGCCTGACCCTGACCTCCGCACCCGCCCGGCCCGCCTCCGCCGAGGAAGCAATCGCGTTGTTCAGGAGATTGACGATCACCTGGCCCAGCATGGGCAGCGAGCCGGCAACGCGCATGCGCGGCTCCGGCACATGGATGGCGATGGGAGGTGGTGGCGTAAGGCCGAGCGCCACGAGGCGCACGGAATGCTCGATCGCCTCCTGGAGGTCGCAGGCGCCGGTTTCCTGCATGTCTGGCGAGGCAAGGCGGCGGACGTTGCGGACGACCTCGATGGCGCGGTCGATCTCCTCGCCCAGGAGCCTGGCGATGACGCTCTGTTCCTCGGTGCCCGGGTGCATGCTCAGATGGACCTTGAGCGAATAGACATAGTTGCGGATGGCGGCGAGCGGCTGGCTGATCTCGTGCACGATGCCGCCCGAAATCGCGGCGAGCGCCAGAAGCCGGCTCGCCTCGACGAGGCCGGCGTCGTATTCCTCGCGCCGTTGCGACAACTCCTCTGCCGTCGTCACGTCGCGGATGACCACGACATGCGTGGCATGGCCAGCATTCCCGTCTGGCCCGGCAGCGGGCACGGTCGAGGTGGGAAAGACGCGGATCACGTGGTGGCGCGTGCCGACCGGAGACGGCACCGCGACCTTGCGCATCATCGGCCCGTCATGTTTGAGCCCCTCGCCCTCGCGGAACATTGCGGCGATCTCGCCGGCGAGCGCCGGCGCCGCTCCTTCGGCCGCGGAGAGGCGCCGCCCGCCGGCGTCCGGCAAGCCCAACAGCAGCTGGGCATTCGGGTTGGAATAGAACACGCTCCCCTCCGGGCCGAGGACCAGGATCGCCTCGTCGACGGAGCGCAGGATCGCCTCCTGGTTCGCCAGATGAGTGGAGAGCGCACGTCCGGTCTCGTGCAGCCTGCCGGTCAGGCGGATCGCGACGAGGCTGAGGGCCAGCATGGCCAGCATGACGATTCCAAGGGCCGCAAGTTGCTGCACGCCGTGGCGGTCGATCGGCCCGTCAGCCTGCGAGGAGGATAGGTTGTTCACCTCCACGCTGAAGAGAAAGGCGATGACGGCGAGGCCCAACACGGCAACCAGGCTCGCCAGAAGGGCAGGATTGACAGGCTGGCCTGTGACGCGAGAGGTGTTTTGGGTCAGGGACACGCGGCATGTCCCCGCGCTGGTGAACGCGCGTCGTGCAGGGCCGGATCCACCCTCCGGAGATGACAAAAGCGAATCAATCCAGGCACTGCCGCCACCCCATTCGCCCTGCGCAGGAACCACACTCCTGATTGAATCCAGTCTGAGAATGCCTGGCCGGATGGCGAAGCCGTCCCGCTCCGTGGCCACGAAACATAGAATCGATTGCAACCATTCCCCTTGAAGAGGTGCCTGCACCCTCACTCGCGGGCATGACGCATTTGACGGACATCAAGGTAATGCTTCCCTCCCCATGACAGTCAGGTAATCTCACGGCCGCCCGGAATGCCGCGGCGGATACAAGGGAGAAAGACAAGATGTGGGTACGTGTCATTCTTCTGGCCTTCGCCCTCGCGGGGCTTGGCGCCACCCCCGATGCCGCGGAGGCGAGGGAGAAATCCGCGAAGGACCAGGCGCTCTATGAAAAGGCCCTGAAGGACTGCACCAGTCCGAGGCGGGCCAATCGCGCCTGGCCCCAGGTCAACTACAAGGCCGGCACATACCGCTGCGTCGAGTCGAAGACGCGGTGATTCGCTCTGATCGACGGACGGCTTATTGGCGTCGACACTGGCCGCCCCCGGCGGTGATGTGGTCCTTTCGGGTGATGTGGACCGGATCGCGCGGCCCGTAGCACGGGCGATCCGGCGGTTTTGCGTGAGCAACTTCGTCACCACGGCCATTTGATCAATTCAGCCGAATCATCGGCATGCCCAACAGCGCCTGCGCGAACAGACCGAAGGTGAGTGCCGTGTACAGCGCAGCCCCGATTCCAACCTTCATGACAGGCGTGCGCACCCCACGGCGGTCCAGCAGGAGCCCCAGAAGCGGAAGGACCTGCATCGCGTGAAGGGCAGCGAAATGCGCAGGCCGCAAATCACCCGTGGCGCCTGACCAACCAAAGAGCGGCAGAACTGCCGCCCCATCGGGATGCAGGCCCACGAAATGGCCGCCATTGGACGAAAGATATCCGGCTGTGACCATGGTCAACACGAAGGTCAACACGAAACCAAGGAAGATGCCCGCCCGGAGGCCATCCCCCATATCGGCGGCGCTGTCGCGATGCACGATCCAGCCGATCAGCGCCACGCCCAGCACCAGGGCCACGGCCCCGCCGGCCATGACGACCTGATACATGAAGAGATTGAACGGCGTCGAGATGTTGAAGTGCGACGGCTCCGCCAGGGCAGCCTGATAGGTTATGTAGGCCATTTCCGAGAGGAACGCGCCCGCCATGACCCAGCCGATCACCCGCAGCGGCCAACCGGCTCGGACTTGCGCTGAAAGCCGCGCCTCGATCAGGGCGATGGTGCCGAACAGGACCAGAAAGCTCAGCGCGAACTTCAGCGGCTTCATCCAGACCGCTGTACCTGCCACCTGCCGGGCGTCGACCATGCTCCAGAGCATGGCGAAGGCCAGGAATACGATCGAAAGAACGGTCAGTGTCACAAACTGCGACGCAGGGCTCGATCTTGTTCCGGGGCGGGTTGCAGGCAGGCCGTCATCAAGCAGCGACATGGCGCGACTCCTTCTGGAAGCGGGTTTGCAGCAGAAGACGGGCACGCAGCCCCAGTTCGGTCAACGCCGCGATGACAAAGCCGAAGGGTCCAAGCATGAAGATCGCCACGAGGATCGGCGCCTGCACGACGCGGCTTATGGCGGCGCGATCCATGCGTGCGGCCATCACGGCGCCCACGAAGAGATCGAAGGCCAGATAATGCACCCATCCGCCAAGCAGCGCCCAGTCATTCGACATGAGCGTGGCGACGGAGGCGAGGCTGTCGAACCCTCCGCCAGACCCGGCAAAGCGGCTGACCACGATCAGGCCATAGACCACCGACAAGCCTGCCGGGATCACCCAAAGCACTATGGCGTTGAACCACTCGAAACGGCGCGGCCCAAGGATAAGCAAGGCCCACCCCACCATTGCCGCGAAATTGGCTTGAGCGAACACGAATTCCGGTGACACCGGTCTCTCCACTGGAAATTTCCACTGGAGACATAAAGACAGAACCGCCTTGTTATGTCCAGAAGAAAAGTTTACGTTGGAAACATAGGATATCGGAATGTCGATCAAAGGCGGGAAAAGGTATCATCACGGCGATCTGAAGCCTGCCCTGGTCGCGGCTGGCATCGCAGAACTGGAGGAGAAGGGACTGGCGGTCTTGTCGCTTCGGTCTATCTCCGCGCGGGTCGGGGTCAGCCATACCGCCCCCAAGAATCACTTTGACGGGTTGCGCGGCCTGCGGACGGCAATCGCGGCCGAGGGTTTTCGCCGCCACCTGGCCGCCATTCGCCAATGCCTCGACAGAAGTCCTCCGGGGAAGTCCCGGCTCCACGCGGGCTGCAATGGCTATATCCGCTTCGCACTGGAGAATCCGGAGCTCTTCAAACTCATGTTCTCAGGCGCCTTGTGCAATCATGACGATCCCGAACTGAAGCATGCGGCGCGGGCCAGCTACGAACTCCTGCGCGGCGTCGCTCATGGACTTGACTGGGATAAGGCAAAGGCACCCGGCGGCCCCTGGCGCACCGAGTGGATGCTTTGGAGCATGATCCACGGCTATTCCATTCTGTTGATCGAAAGACAGATTCACCGCAAGGAGGACGGTACGCTGGTCTTCGACATGACGGACCTGATGCCCGACTTCGGCTATCTGCCCGAAGCCGCCGAAACACAGCCAGAACCGTTCGATGGCTTACATCCGGAAGAAACCCCCACAGAGGATCACGCAGCACGGAAACGAAGCCCGTGATCAGCCACGCTGAACAACGGGAAGTCGTCTAGAGCGCGTTCTGACCAGGTGGAACCACCTGGTCGAAACGAACTCGCTCCAGATCAATCGTTTGAGCATGATCCTGTCGCAAGAGTGGTTTCCACTTTTGCGGATCATGCTCTGCCGGTGAGGTTGAGCGGACCGCGCAAGAGGGGAACCCGCTCTCTCAGCTTGTCCTTGAAGCTTGGCAGCCACGCGCGGGCGTCGGCCTTGGCATGGAGGCTTTGGCCGGCGAGCCTGCTCATCCAGTCGAGAAAG
>JADCDC010000132.1 GCA_020252385.1 Aestuariivirga sp. | reverse complement strand
CGGGGGCCAAGGTGGCCATGGCCTGCGCCACGCGCGGCGCCAAGTTCCAGCTCGAGATGGGCGGCAAGAATCCGCTCGTGGTGCTCGATGACGCCAACCTTGACGTCGCGGTCGCGGCCGCCCTCGACGGCGCTTTCTACCAGACGGGCCAGCGCTGCACGGCGTCCTCGCGCCTCATCGTGCAGTCGAAGGTGCATGATGCCTTCGTGGAGCGCATGGTGGACGGCATGAAGAAGCTGAAGGTCGATCACGCCCTGAAGGAGGGAACCGTGATCGGCCCCGTCGTCGACGAGAACCAGATGGCGCAGGACGAGCGCTACATCCAGATCGCGCGCGACGAGGGCTGTGAGCTGGCCTGGGGCGGCGAGCGCCTCAACCGGGACACCAAGGGCCATTACCTCAGCCCCGCGCTGTTCATCGGCACGAAGAACGACATGCGCATCAACCGCGAGGAAGTGTTCGGCCCGGTGGCATCCGTCATCAGGGTCGAGAGCTATGACGAGGCCCTGAGCGTTGCCAACGACACGGATTTCGGCCTCTCCTCGGGCATCATCACCACGTCGCTCAAATATGCCTCGGACTTCCGCAAGAAGTCGGCGGCCGGCATGGTGATGGTGAACCTCGCCACCGCGGGCGTCGACTATCACGTGCCCTTCGGCGGCCGGAAAGGCTCGAGCTACGGCGCGCGTGAGCAGGGCCGTCATGCGGTCGATTTCTACACCTCGCTCAAGACGGCCTATACGCTGGCGTGAGCACCGGACTCGCGGAGAGAGGCCCTCATCCGCCCTTCGGGCACCTTCTCCCATTGCTTCGCAACGGGAGAAGGGAAACATCACCACGAGTCCCTTCTCCCGTCCGAAGGATGGGAGAAGGTGGCCGACAGGCCGGATGAGGGCTCTTTCCGACCTCTCAATCCGCCGGTGCGGGTACCTCCCGCATCCTGCCGCCTCTCGCCTCCCCGGCGAACAGCAGAAGGCCGCTCGCCACCACGATGGCCGCCCCCACCAGCGTCCAGAGGTCCGGCACATCGCCGAAGAAGATGTAGCCCACGAGGATCATCCACACGATCTGCGTATACATGAAGGGTGCGAGCGCGCTCGCTGGCGCCAGCCTGTGCGCCTGGATCAGCATGAAGTGGCCAATGGTTCCGGCGAGGCCGATGAGAGCCAGCAGCAGCCATTGCAGTCCCTGCGGCGTCTGCCAGACGAAGGGCAGGGGAACGGCGGCCGCCGCGGCGCCGACCATGCCGACATAGAACAGCGAGGTCTCCGCCCGGTCACGGCTTCCCACCTTGCGCGTCACGATGTTGTAGATCGCCCCGCACAGCGAGGCCGTCAGCGACAGCAGCATGGCCCAGTGGAAGCTCTCCGTGCCGGGCCGCATGATGAGCAGCACGCCGCAGAAGCCGACCGCCACCGCCAGCCATCTCCGCAGTCCCACGCGCTCGCCGAGGATCGGCACAGACAATGCGCAGACCCATAGCGGAATGGTGAAGAAGATTGCCGCCGTCTGCGCCAGCTGCAGATGCATGATGGCCACGAAATTGAGGATCGTGGAAACCATCAGCAGGACGCCGCGGAAGGCTTGCAGCCACGGATGGCCGGTCGCCATCAACCGTGGGCCCCCCTTCCGCAGGATGATGGCAAGCGACAGCAGGAAGGCCACCGTATAGCGCCCGAAGACGGCAACGGCCGGCGGCAGGGACTGCACCAGGTGCTTGGCGATGGCGTCGAGCAGCGTGAAGAAGACCATGGCGGTCACCATCAGCAGGATGCCGGTCGTGCGCGGGCTCATGCCAAAGGCTGTTAGCCCCTGACCACGCCGAATGATACCGGCCGCCGCCAATGCCCCCCTTGCGTCAGGCGCATGGGGATCAGGCCCTCAGGCCAGCACGATCCCCCGTTCGGCGAAGCTCCGGCGCGCGGCATCCGCCGATCCGTCGAGGTCGATCGAGCGGCAGGCAGCCTCGATCACCTCCGTGTCGAAGCCCAGCGCCTGCGCGTCCTCGGCCGAGAAGCGCACGCAATAGTCGAAGGCGAGGCCCACGCAGACCACCTTCTCGAAGCCCCGCTCCTTCAGGTAGCCGCCAAGCCCGGTCGGCGTCTTCCGGTCGTTCTCGAAGAAGGCGGAATAGCTGTCGATCTCCTCCCGGAAGCCCTTGCGGATGATGAGCTCGGCATGCGGAATGTGCAGGTCCTTGTGGAACTCCGCGCCATGCGTGTCCTGGATGCAGTGGTCGGGCCACAGCGTCTGCGGCCCGTAATGCATCATGGCGAGCTCGAAGGGGTTCTTCGCCGGGTGCCGCGTGGCGAAGGAAGAGTGCTCCGCCGGGTGCCAGTCCTGTGTGAGCACCACATGCCTGAAGCTGCGGGCGAGACGGTTGATCAGCGGCACCACCTCGTCGCCGCCCGGCACGGCCAGCTTGCCCCCTGGGCAGAAGTCGTTCTGGACGTCGATGACGAGGAGGACGTCGGTATCCTTCCACATGGCTTCACCTCATGTCGGCAATGGCGGCGGCACAGCCCTTGAAGGCCGGGAACCGGTCGACGATCACATAAACCGGGATCGGCCGCATCACACGGGCAAGCCGCCCCTTCTCCTGGAAGATGGCGCGGAACGGGCCGGTCTTCAACGGCTCGACGATCGAGGGCGCAATACCGCCCGCGAGATAGACCCCGCCCCGCGCCTGCATGGTCATGGCCGCATCGCCGGCGATCCGTGCGAGCCAGGTGATGAACTGCTCCAGGGTCTTCGCCGCCGCCGCGTCGCTGCCGGAAAGTGCCGCCTGCAGCACCTCCTCGGGCGTCGCGAGCTTGGGTGGCGCGGCCACCGCGCGGTACATGCGCAAGAGCCCGCCCCCGGTGATCGCGTCTTCGGACTCGAAAAGCTCGCCGGGCTTCGACATCTTCTCGCGCCAGTCGAACTCGGCCTGCGTCATCACCGGAAGCGTGATGTGCCCCACCTCGCCCGGCAGCGCCATCCAGCCGCCCTGGGGCAGGGGGGCGAGCGTTGCCATGCCAAGCCCGGTGCCGGGGCCCAGCACGATCTTCACGGCGGGCGTCTGCGGCGTCTCGCCGCCGATCTGCACGATGTCGTCGCCCTCGAGGTGCGGCAGCGACAGGGCCAGCGCCTCGAAATCATTGAGCAGCCGGAAGCGCCGGGCCCTCGCGGCCTCCTGCAGGCTGCCGCGGGTGAAGCGCCAGTCGCGGTTGGTGAGGCTGACCGTCTCCCCATCGACCGGCCCTGCCACGGCGATGGCCGCTGCGGCAAGCCCGCTCAAGCCCTGGTCATCGAGATAGGCGGCGATCGAGGCTTCCAGCGAGGCGAAGTGCTCGTTCTTCTGAACGCGGACATTG
>JADCDC010000131.1 GCA_020252385.1 Aestuariivirga sp. | reverse complement strand
GGCCGTGCCGCTGTCATCATCACTGCGGAGGGGCGCAAACTCGGGATCATCTCGCCCTACATGCTGCCCTCGATTGCACTGTGCGATCCGGAACTCTCCTATGGCCTGCCGCCAAAGCTGACAGCGGCGACTGGCATGGATGCGATCTCGCACTGCCTGGAAACCTACATGGCTCCTGCTTTCAATCCGCCAGCAGATGCCATCGCGCTCGATGGACTTGCACGCGGCTGGCAGGCCGTTGAAGCCGCCACGCAGAACGGAGCGGACAGGCCGGCACGCAAGGAGATGATGATCTGCGCGCTGGAAGGCGCCATGGCTTTCCAGAAGGGACTGGGCGCGGTGCATGCATTGACCCATCCGCTGGGCGCGATCCGTCAGCTGAACCTACACCACGGCACGCTCAACGCGGTGTTGATGCCAGTGGTACTCCGCTTCAACCGCAGCGTCATCGGGGACAAATGGGGACGCCTCGAGCTTCTCCTCGGCGAAGCGCCCGACGTTGCCATTGCACAACTCAACGAGCGGCTTGGCATGCCACCTGGTCTTGCCGCCATGGGCGTCACGGAAGACATGCTGCACAGGATATCCGAGGAAGCAATGAAGGATCACTGTCACGCCACCAATCCCCGGACTGCCACACCAGAGGATTATGTTGCGATCATGCGCGAGGCCCTTTGAGGCAAGGACCCCTCAGAGCTGAGTCCGCACTCACACAGAAAGCGCGTGGCATTCTGCTGATTATCGCTGCTGTGGGCTGCTTTGGCGCGGTCGACGGTTTCAGCAAGATGCTGGTCGATACGCAGTCATTCGGGCAGATCATGCTCGCCCGCTATGCACCTGCCCTGGCCGTGCTGCTCATCGCGGCTGGACCGCAGCAATGGAAAGGACTGTTTGCCACGCGCCGGGTGGGCCTTCAGGTCTTCCGTGGGCTGACACCGGTTTTCGTTGGCGGTCTGATGGTCTTCGGGGTCCGCTATCTTCCATTAGCGGAAGCGACCGTCATTCTCTTTGCGGGACCATTTCTTGTCGTGGCTCTGTCTGGGTGGATGCTGGGAGAACGCGTGGATGCGGCAAGCTGGATTGGCGTGGCAATTGGCTTCCTCGCCGTGCTCCTGGTCGCCCGTCCGGGCATCGATTCGCTCTCGATCTACACGATTTTCCCCGCTCTGGCGGCCGTGTTCTATGCGCTGCTCCAGCTGCTCAGCCGCCGTCTGGGTGCTGCTGGCGAAAGCCCCTCGACGACATTGGCCTGGACGCTACTTGTCGGGAGTGTCGTGTCACTTCCAGTGGCGATGATGGATTGGCGCACACCAAGCCCGGCTGATTGGGTCGTTTTCCTCTGTCTTGGTGCCAGCTTCGGTTGGGGGCAGCACTTTCTTGCACGGGCGTTTTCACTCGCTCCGGCGAACGTGCTTACACCATTCAGCTACTTCCAGATCCTCTCGGCCGCGATTTTCGGTGTGGTTGTGTTTCAGGACCTCCCGGATTGGTGGACCATGGCTGGAATAGCCCTGATCATTGTCGCGGGCGTATATGTTTTCGGGCGCAGCGCACCCGCGAGGATCTGAGTACTGACATCAACGATGCAGCTTTGGTCCTGATCGGACCCACGGCTGCCGCGGTTCGTGCTTATGGAGAAATACCAAGGACCGCAGATGGTGCACCTGCGAGCAGCGGGAATGTGACGCCGATCGCCGATGCGAAGGTCAATGCCGAGGCCGTCCCCGCGATGAACGGATGACCCGTGCTGTTGTAAATCCAGCGGCTCAGCAGGCCATAAACCATGAAGAACGGCACGATCACCGGCACGATCATTGCGAGGAAGAACGGCCGGTGTGGATGGAGCGCCAGTGCAATTGTGAGGAACAGCAGGAACGCCAGCTTGGACACGGCATAACCGCGTTTCACCTGGAAGACAGGTCCCGGTCACAAATCGACCGGCAGCTGCTGGCGTGAGGGTGGCTGGTGCAGTCGAAGGCGGAGATGAACCTTGGCGCGGGTCTGGGTATCGCTGTTCGGGAGTTCCAGACCGCATCAGGGCCGGTGGATTAGGGGTTGTTCGTCGGAAGGCGGCTGTGCGGCCGGTCTGATCCAACTCGAAGGAATACCAGGAAGGAATTTCCTAGGGTCACCGGAAAGGCCGATACCGGTAACTTCCAAGTTTCTCTTTAAGGACTTCGAACGACAACCCATATGAACGTTATGGACAGTACTCTAGATGCAAACCTTACGAGACGATCTATTCTTGTTGCGGCTACTGCTGGGATCGTGGGTTCGTTCAATCATTCTTCGGCGTCTGCTGCCGGCTTCATGACAGACAAATTCGATAATGATCCGGCGAAACGCTGGGAATTCATCGCGGACGACGTCATGGGAGGGGTGTCGAAAGGCTCTCTTTCATTCAAGAGTGAAGGCGATATCGCTTTCGCCAGGATGACTGGGCGCGTTAGTACAGCCAACAATGGTGGATTCCTGCAGTTCAGGAGACGGCTTGATCAACGTCTCTCTGATGAGACGAAGGGAGTGCGGCTTGTTGCTCGTGGGAACAACGAGAAGTACTTTATCCATCTCCGAACATCAGGAACGATGCTGCCATGGCAGTATTACCAGTCAGGCTTTGAAGTCACTGGGGCGTGGAAGGAACTGAAACTCCCGCTTGACAGCTTCAAGGCGTCCGGCTCTCTGGTTCGGCAAACACCGAAAGCTTCAAGCATCAAGTCCGTGGGGGTCGTCGCCTTCGGCCGGGATTACAATGCCGACATTCAGGTACGTGAGCTGGGTTTCTATTAGACATCTGCGTGAGGTCACCATCGCCTTCGCACGCCCACGTCAAGATGATTGAGAAGTAGACAGGATCAGTCTACGCAGCCAACATCTCCATCACGTCGTCCGGCAATTCACCTTCCTTGCAGATGAGGACCGCCTCCCCATACTCGCCAAGACCTGGATCGCCGGAGCGCTTGAAGGCAATTGCGCCGATTGCTCCCTTCGTCACGGCATTTCGTGCCTGAGACATTGCCGAGCGCTCCGACTGACATTGAACACCGGCTTGAGCAGATATCGCGCCCTTCATCTTCTTGAACGGTATCATGACGAAAAAGGTGACATTGGCCATACTGGTACTCCAAACCGTGGCGCGGAACATAAACAGAACAAATTTGATTGTCCAGTAATTCATGAGGGGTTGGCGGAAGTCGGCCGCCAATGCTCAAGCCTGAGGTGAGACTCAGCAGCTACCGGATCGAGCCGACCGCGCGATTCGCTTGCCACGCTGCAGATGTGCGCCTGGTAGTCGGACAAGAACAGCGATCACTCAGCTCAAGCACTCTTCTCCAGCCGTCCGAGGCGCGCCAGTGTTTCATCAGCCGCACGTTCGGCAGCATCGAGTGCACCCGCCAGGTATCCGGGGTCCGTGATGCTCGTTTCGCTGCCCGCAAGCGACATGCGCTCCGCCCAGATGCCTGAGACCCAGGGCCCGTAACTGGGCACCGGATGGCCTTCCGGAGACTGGTCCGCGTCGGTTGAGGTGAGGAGGTCCGCTGCCCAGTCCTTGATAAGGGTAGCCCGGGGTAGCGCTGCCTTAGGGCCAAACAGACGCGCAAGCTGGGCAATAGAAGCTCGAACGAGTGTCTCTTCCCCGATCGCCATCCGCTGCACCCGGTTCACGCCAACGAAGCCAAAGAGCGCAGCGGCCCCGGAAGCGGTCGTTGCATCATGGATCTCGACGAGAGGTCCCACACCGCTCTGGGCCGTTCCCGACAAGCCAGAGTCGCGCCAGAACGCTTCATCATAAAGGGCGAAGAACTTGGCGTGTGGCGCCATCCATGTCGGTGTCTGTCCCCATAGCTGAAGCGTCTCGGGCACCATGGCAGGTTCGAAGGAAAACGTGGATCGGAGGAGGCGCGGTGGGAGTGCAAGGATTGCTTGCTCTGCCGCTACCTCCCGGCTCCCGCTCTCTGCGACCAAGGAAAGCGCGAGGCCGCTCTCCCTCATTGTGGCGCGGGTGACGCGCGATCGCAGATGAAGCCGCTCTCGCGGCAGTGCGTTCACGAGCGCCGAGACCATTGCAGCAGTACCGCCAACAAGTCGCATGGACTGCGGTTCCTGGCGCATCACCGGAAAACGCTGTGGATTACCAGAGTTCGACCGCTCCACCACGACATCGCCATCGGAGTACTGCGCAAAGCTATCGAGCCTCAGCCCTTGAGCGAGTTGCGCCATCCGCGGGTGCATGCTCGGCCAGAACCACGAGGGCCCCAGGTCGAAGCCGTCCGGAGACGGCTGACCGCTGGCATCCACGGACAGGATGCGGCCACCGAAGCGCTCGCGCGCCTCGAGAAGCTGGAAGTCGACCCCCGCTTTCTGCAGATATCGTGCGGCGCATAGGCCCGACAGGCCTCCTCCAACGATTGCCACGGTCGTTCGCATTACAAATTGCCTTCCAGCCCCATTGTCCTGCCCCTGATAGAGGAAGAGTGAGTTAAAGTCGAAACAGCCGCACCAGGGCACTCAATCCTGCTAAGCGCAGAGCATCGGTCCAATGCGCCAGATCAAGCGGATCGCGGATCGGTTCCATTGCGGCGAAGCGGGATATCGTGAAGTCCGGCGCAAATTCTAGCGCTTTACCAACTGCAGCACGCGCCGCGACCAAGTCGCCGAGATGCACCAGACAGGCAGCCATCCACACATGATAGTAGAAGGTCGGCTCCGGGGATTCCCTGAGAACCCGCAGAGCTGCCCCGTATCGGCGTGCCCCGAATAATGCCCGGGCAAGGTCGTCGTGAAAGATCTCGGGATGCAGTGGATTAAGGTGCATGGCCTTCTCGATCAGCACTATTGCCTCAGCAGGCCTCCCTACATCCGTCAATACGAGCCCGAACTTGGCGGCAAGATGTGGATCGCTTGGAGAAGATGCGTGAGGCCCAATACCATGTGGCACCAGGCCTCTTCCTCATCAACAAGCAAGGCACTGCTGGCGATTTTCGCGGCTTTCTCGAGCGCCCGCCCGGAATCATCCCAGAAGAACTCATAAAGGTGAGTATAGGCCAACTGGGTCAAGGCCATCGCGTAGTTTGGATCCAGCCGCACAGCTTCTTCAAAAAATCGCCTAGCTTCGAGCTTATCGGCGCGACCAGGACCGTGCATGAGTGCTCTCCCGCGCAGCGCCAACTCAAACGCAGCAAGGCTCTTGGTCGGCTTTCGCTTGGCATTCCGCAGCAACTCGTCTTCCAGGCGGCCAACGATTGAAGCGACAATCATGCCGCACATCTCATCGACGACGTCGAAGATGGCATCCGTTGTACGGTCATATCTCTCGACCCAGATGACCGCCTCGTTGTCGGCCCGGACCAACTCAGCCGTCACACGCAGACGCGATTCGGTGCGCCGTACACTCCCGTAGAGAAGAAAGTCGACCCCGAGTTCACCGCCAATAAGCCTGGCACCGGCCGTCCGGTCGCGAAAGGCGAAGGAGGATGCGCGCGAAATAGCTGGGCTGAACTGATGAAACGCGTGTCCGAGAGCTGCGTGAAGGCAAGCGAACTGAAGAATGCGCGGACCGGCGCACCCGTCTGCTTCAGCGACAAGGTGCTGGTGATCATCGACGGGACCTGGCCACAGCCCCACATGAAGGACGCTCCGGCGCGCTTTGCATGCCTCCATGACAAGCGCTCGCTGACTGCCGACGCCCACGAGGCGCCGCGCCAAGACGAGCCGGCATTCAGCTTGGCCTCAGCTGTGAAGACCAGGCGCTTCGTGTCCGGTGCTTGCGACATATTCCGTGTAGCCGCCGCCATATTGGTGGACGCCATCAGGCGTCAGTTCCAGCACGCGGTTGGAAAGTGCTGCAAGGAAATGCCGGTCGTGGGAGACGAACAGCATTGTTCCCTCATACTCCGACAGCGCCTTGATGAGCATTTCCTTGGTCAGCAGGTCCAGGTGGTTGGTCGGCTCATCGAGGACCAGGAAATTCGGCGGATCATAGAGCATGCGTGCCATCACGAGGCGGGCCTTCTCGCCGCCGGACAGGACACGGCACTTTTTCTCGACGTCATCGCCCGAGAAGCCGAAACAGCCCGCAAGCGCGCGGAGCGAGCCCTGCCCCGCCTGCGGAAAGGCCGCTTCGAGCGACTCGAAGACGGTGTGCTCGCCCTCCAACAACTCCATGGCGTGCTGGGCGAAATATCCCATCTTCACGCTGCCACCCAGCGTGACGCGGCCTTCGTCGGGCTCCGTGGTGCCTGTGACCAGTTTCAGAAGCGTCGATTTTCCCGCGCCATTGACGCCCATCACGCACCAGCGCTCCCTGCGGCGCACCTGGAAGTCCAGCCCTTCGTAGATGCTGCGGTTGCCATAGCGCTTGTGCACGTTGCGCAGTGACGCCACGTCCTCCCCGGAGCGCGGCGCCTGGGGAAAATCGAACAGCACGGTCTGCCGCCGCTTCGGTGGATCCACACGGTCGATCTTCTCCAGCTTCTTCACCCGGCTCTGCACCTGTGCGGCATGCGAGGCGCGCGCCTTGAACCGCTCGATGAACTTGATCTCCTTGGCCAACATGGACTGCTGACGCTCGAAGCGGGCCTGCTGCTGGCGCTCGTTCAGGGCGCGCTGCTGCTCGTAGAATTCATAGTTGCCCGAATAGCTGGTGAGTTCGCCGCCGTCGATCTCCACGATGCGGGAGACGATACGGTTCATGAACTCGCGGTCATGCGAGGTCATGATCAGCATGCCCTCATAGGCCTTGAGGAATTCCTCCAGCCAGATGAGGCTTTCGAGATCGAGGTGGTTGCTGGGCTCGTCCAGCAGCATTGCATCGGGCCTCATGAGCAGGATGCGCGCCAGCGCCACGCGCATCTTCCAGCCGCCCGAGAGCGCACCCACATCGCCGTCCATCATCTCCTGGCTGAAGCTCAGTCCCGCGAGGACCTCGCGGGCGCGGCTGTCCATGGCGTAGCCATCAAGTTCCTCGAAGCGCGCCTGTACCTCTCCATAGCGCGCGATGAGATCATCCATCTCGTCCACGCGCTCCGGATCGGCCATCGCGGCCTCGATCTCCTTCAACTCCGCGGCGACGGAACTGACGGGGCCCGCGCCATCCATCACTTCGGCGACCGCGCTGCGGCCGCTCATTTCACCCACGTCCTGGCTGAAGTAACCGATCGAGATGCCGCGATCGACCGACACCTGGCCCTCGTCAGGATCCTCCTGACCGGTGATCATCCGGAACAGCGTGGTCTTGCCGGACCCGTTGGGGCCGACCAGCCCGACCTTTTCACCCCGGTGCAGCGCGGCAGAGGCCTCGATGAACAGAATCTGATGGCCATTCTGCTTGCTGACATTCTCGATACGAATCATATCGCCTTCAACTCTGCTGACCGCGTTTGGGCGCTGCCATTACGGCATAAGGCCCGGAGGTGGAAGAGCCGGTGACAAGCAGTGCTCATGGAGAGACGTGGTCACTCACGCGATGTTGACCTTCACCCCGGCTTTCGCCAGCGCGGCGCTGAACAAAGAGTGATCCCTCAGAAACCCACAAGAGCATATTGACAGGCATTTCGGCAGGTCTCTTTGATCTCGCCGGGCTTCAGGCCCCGGCGGGCGGAAGACCTGGGAAAGGACACTGGAAGAACACGATGACCTACAGGATTCCTGAGAATCCCCCCTCCTTCGTCTGTCTAATGCCCGCCGTGATGCTGTTCCGCGCAGGTGACTTCACCGCCATGCTGGTCATTGCCGCACGCGCGGGCACGCGGGAGGCATGAGCGTGGCAGCAATTGTTCCCAAACACATCCTCGAGCTTCCGTGCTGGGACGGGCCTGTCACCGCGGAGCCCCTGAGGGGTGGGCTCTCCAACGAGAGCTGGAAGGTGCGCAGATTCCGCTTCCCATCGTTTTCGGCCACCATGACTTGCTGCCCGGCAATTTCCTGGACGACGGCGAGAGGCTCTGGCTGATCGACTTCGAATATGCGGGCTTCGGTACCACCATGTTCGACATCGCCGGTGCGACCGCCAATGCGGAGATGGACGAGGCGCAGTCGGAGGCTCTGCTCACGGCATATTTCGACATGAAGCCAGACGAGGCGACATGGCGGGCCTTCGACGCCATGCAGGGTCGAGCCCTCATCCGCGAGGCGATGTGGGCCATGGTCTCCGACATCCACCTCGCCGCTCGTTGGCCGTGAGACCATCCTGCGCGATGGCAAGCCCGTGGGCTATCTCACCTCCGGTGGCTTCGGCTACACGCTCCAGCGCAGCATCGGCTTTGGCCATGTGCGCAACGCGGAAGGCGAGAGCGATGATTTCCTCATGTCAGGCCGCTACGAACTGGTCGTGGCGCCCGAGACCTATCCGGCAGAGCTTTCTCTGGCGCCGTTCTACGATCTTATGGGCGAAAGGGTGAAAGCATGAACGCGGACCGCCACAGCAGAACGCCGGAAGCCTGAAGCTCGCCGACAGAGCCATCGAGCACGGCAATCACGGCCCTTGGGCAGCACGGCGAGACACAAATCACGCCTGGCGCTTCGGCCTGCCCATGGCGCGGCGGAGGAGAATGGGTGCTGCAATCGACGCAATCAGCAGGCAACCCAGGATGACGCTGATGACGATGCCCGGAACGTTGATGAGCGACAGGCCGAAGGTGATGAGGCCCAAGATGAACACCGCCAGCACCACGCCCGGAATGGTACCGGAGCCGCCGGCAATCGACACGCCGCCGAGGATCACCATGGTGATGATCTCGAGCTCCCAGCCCAGCGCAATGTTGGGCCTTGTGGACCCGATGCGCGCGGTGAGCAGCGTGGCGGCAAGCCCCGGCAGCAGGCCCGTGAGCACGAAGAGCTGGAAGCGGATGCGCTCCACCGGGATGCCGGAGAATTTCGCGGCGGTCGGGTTGTTGCCGATGGCATAGAGCTTGCGGCCGAAGGCCGTCTTGTGGAGCACGATGCCGAAGAGCACGGCAAGCACGAGAAAGATCACGAAGGAATAGGGCAAGGGCGGCCAGCTGACGAGATAGCTCTGCCCGATGGCCGTATAGTCCTTGGGGTAGTTCTTGATCACCTGGTCGCCCAGCACCACCTGCGCGAGGCCGCGGTAGAGCGACATGGTTCCGATGGTGACGACGATGGAAGGCAGGCCTATCCCTGTGACGAGGAAGCCGTTGAAGGCGCCGCATACGATGCCGATGGCGGGCCCGATGGTCAGCAGCACCCAAAGGGGCGCTCCGGCCTCGGAGGCAAGCCCGGTTGCGAGCGAGGCCAGCGCGATGATCGCCGCGACCGACAGGTCAATCTCGCGCGTGATGATGAGCAGTGCCATAGCCAGCGCGACGATGGCCTTCTCCGAGAAGTTATAGGTGGCGTCCGACAGATTGTAGATGTCGAGGAAATAGGACGAGATGATCGTGTTGCCGGCGATCACCACGAAGAGCAGCAGGACGAGGATTGTCTCCCAGCGCAGCAGCCAGTCGGAGACGCGGGGTGGCGCTGCATCGGCGATGGCCTGGCGGACGGGTGGTGTCATTTCGCGGCTCCCGCGGCGCGGCGCGCCTCTGGCAGGATCAGCTTCACGCCGCGCTTTTCCGCGCGCGCATTGACGACGACGGCGGCGAGGATCACCGCACCCGAAATCGCCATTTGCCAGAAGGGTGTCACCTGCATGACGGGAAGGGCATTGACAATTACACCCAGGAACAGCGCGCCCAGCAGCGTGCCGGCGACAGTGCCAACGCCACCGGCAATCGAGACGCCGCCGATGACGCATGCGGCAATCACGGTCAGTTCATAGCCTGACGCGATTTCGGAGTAGGCAACGCCATAGCGCGAAACCCAGAGATAGCCGCAGAGCCCCGAGATGGCGCCTGCAATGGTGTAGACAAGGATTTCAAGGCGCGGCAGGCTGATGCCGCAGTAACGCGCCGCAACCGGATTGCCGCCCACCGCATAGAGCCCCCGCCCCGTGCGCGTCATCGTCAGGAACAGCCAGACGGCGAGCGCCACTGCGAGCATGATCCAGAACAGCGTGGAGAAGCCGAAGAGCGTGAGCTTGGGGAAGGACTGGAAGGTGTCGCCCATTTCCGAAGCGTTGACCTGATTGCCGCCGCCATAGACGACGATCATGCCGCGGTAGACGGCGAGCGTGCCCAGCGTCACCACGATAGGCGGAATACCGAGAATGGCAATGAGCCCGCCATTGATGAGGCCGAGCAGAATGCCGACGGCAATGGCGAGGCCGATATAGGCGATAACGGGAAGGTCCGGATGGTACTGCGCCAGCGAGGCGGAGATCATGCCCGCGAGCGCCAGGGCCGAGGCCGTGGACAGATCGATGCCGCGCGTCAGGATCACCATCATCTGGGCCAGCGCGAGCATCGCGAGGATCGAGGTATCATTCAGGACACGGACGATATTCGGGATGGAGATGAAAGCTGGCGCATAGGCGCCGATCGCTGCCACCATCGCGAGAATGATGGCGGCGAGCGCGGCCTCGCGATGCTTCAGAATGGCGCTCATGCGGCCTTCCTTACGCCAGTCGCAGCGGCGACGATGTCTTCGGCGGACCAGGAGCCGCGGATGAATTCCTCGACGACGCGGCCTTCCTGCATCACCAGCACGCGGTCCGCGAGGCCCATGATTTCGGGCAGTTCCGAACTCACCAGGATGACCGCGAGCCCCTCCTCCGCCAGTTCGCCGATGAAATCATGGACGGCGGCCTTGGAGCCGACGTCGATGCCCTTGGTCGGCTCGTCGAGGATGATGACCTTCGGCCTTGCGGCCAACCACTTGGCGATGACCACCTTCTGCTGGTTGCCGCCGGAGAGCTCACCCAGGCGCTGCTCCCAGTTGGCGGCGCGCACATCGAGGCGCTTGCCGAGCTTGCGGACATCCTGCAATTCAGATGGGCGTGACAGAAAGAGGTTCTTCACATGCGCAGCCAGCGAGGCGAGCGTCACGTTCTCGCGGATGCCCAGTTCCAGCACCGCGCCCTGGTCCTGCCGGTCCTCCGGCACATAGGAAATGCCGGCGGCAATGGCATCGCCCGGCGATGATATTGCAAGAGGCTCTCCATTCAGCATGACGCGGCCCTTGGAAGGCGCCGTCATGCCGAAGAGGCACTGCATCGCCTCCGAGCGCCCGGCGCCGACGAGGCCATAGAAGCCGAGGATTTCGCCGCGGCGGAGCTCGAAGGAAATGTCGGCAAATTCCGTGGCGTTGGACAGACCCTCGACCTTCAGGACGGTGCCGCCAATGGCAATGTCCCGCTTCGGGAACACCTGATCGATGGGGCGGCCGACCATCAGGCTGACGAGCTTCGCCTCCGTCACGTCGGCGATGCGGCCGCTGCCGACCTTTTCGCCATCCCTGAGGCAGACGAAGGCATCAGCCACGCGGAAGATCTCGTCGAACTTGTGGGAAATGAAGACCACCGCGCGGCCTTCCGCCTTGAGCTGGGCAATGATGCGGAAGAGGTCGTCGATCTCGTTGCGGGAGAGGGCGGCCGTCGGCTCGTCCATGATGATGACGCCAGCCTCGTGGCTGAGCGCGCGAGTGATCTCGACCATGTGCTTCTGGGCGACCGAGAGCTGCTTCAGCTTCGCGTCGGGGCCGAAATCGGCATCGATGCGCTTGAGCAATTCGCTGGCGCGGCGGCGCATGAGCGGCCAGTCGACGAGGCCCGTGGCCGTCACCGGCATGTGGCCCATGAAGATATTCTCGGCGACGCTCAACTCGTCGAACATCACCGTTTCCTGATGGATGGCGGCAATGCCCGAGGCCCAGGAGTCGCGCGGGCTCGCGAAGCGCTTCGGCGCACCGCCAACGCGCACTTCACCCTCGTCCGGCGTGTAGATGCCGGTGAGGATCTTCACGATGGTGGATTTGCCTGCGCCATTCTCGCCGATGAGCGCCGTCACCTCGCCCGCGTTCAGCACGAAGGACACATCGCGCAGCGCCCGGACACCGGGAAAGGACTTGGAAATGTGCTCGAGAGAAAGCACAGGCCCCCCGCCATGCGGCAGGGGGCTTGCGTTGGAAAGCGTCATCAGAAGATCTTCGCGAACTCCTCGACGTTGGTCTTGTCGAAGGTGAAGGGCTCACCCATCGCGGCATGGCCGTTCTCGCCCACCGTGGTTTCGCCCATGCGGCCCATCTTGACTGTGGAACCCGGACCGGCTTCGGCGCCGTTCAGGATGTTGATCATGATCTGCGTCGAGGCATAGCCGTAGTCGACCGGGTTCCAGATGGCGAAGGAATCGCAGGCGCCCTTGAGCACCGCGTCCTTCATTTCGGAGGGAAGGCCCAGGCCCGTGATGTAGACCTTGCCGATGAGGCCGCCGTCGATGATCGCCTTCGCACCGGCGCGGATGCCGATGGTGGTGGGCGAGATGACGCCGCGCAGGTTCGGATAAGCCTTCGCGAGGCCTTCCATCTCACGGTAGCTCTTGTCGTCCTGGTCATCGCCATAGACGGTGGCGACCAGCGGCATGTCCTTGTACTCCGGCTTCTTCCACTCTTCCTTCATGGCCTCGATCCAGGAGTTCTGGTTGGTCATGGTGGAAGCGGCGGAGAGAATGGCGACTTCGCCCTTGCCGCCCAGCGTCTTGGCGATCATCTGCACCTGCTTGGCGCCGATGAGCGGGGTGGAGGAGGCATCGAGATGCATGATGCGTCCGCCATCGCCGATGGCGGAGTCGAAGCTGATGACCTTGATGCCGCGGTCCATCGCCTTCTTGCCGACGGGGATCAGCGCGTCCGCGTCGTTCGACGACACGATGATGCCATCGACCTTCTGGGCGATCAGCGCATCGATGACGGCAATCTGCTCTTCCGCGGTGGCTTTGGTGGGCGCGGTGTAGATGATCTCGAAGCCGCCCACTTCCGTGGCCGCCTCGGTGGCGCCCTTGGCGCAGGCGTCAAAGTAGCTGTTGCCGAGGTTCTTAACGACCATGGCAATGCGCTTGCCTTCGGCATGGGCGATGCCCGCGAAGAGGCCGGTGCCCGCCGCAGCGAAGGCGGCGGACGACATGAGTTTCAGGGTCTGTCTGCGTGTGGTGTTCAAGGCGTGGTCCTCCCAATATGCAAGCGAAAGTTTCTGTTGCTGCTCCATTCGGCGCGGGCCGGCCTTGCCGGCCCGCCCGATTGTACAGTTTAGACCAATGATCAGTCAGCCCTGATGTTAACGTCTGCCAGGAGCGGCAAGTCAAGCGTCATTCAACCGCTGCGGAATCCCTTGCAGACCGGCCTGTCCCCCGGATCGGCTCTACCGCAGATGCGAAAGACGATCGGGGATGACGCGCAGAATCAGTCCGGAAGAGCTTTCTGCGCCCAGGACCGCCAGCCCCGGAGATACACCGGCGCAGCTCCAGACAGTTTCGGGCCGGTGGCCGATGTATACATTCATCTGCGTATGATTTACCGCACTGGGGCAATACCTGTCATTGAGGCGGAGAGTTTTCGTGAAAGGCGCCGTGGCGGCCGTGCTG
>JADCDC010000130.1 GCA_020252385.1 Aestuariivirga sp. | reverse complement strand
CGGAGCAGCCAGGCAATGGCGTCCGGCCGGTCGCCGCGGCGCGAGACCGGGGTGTAGCGCGGGCCCGAGGTCGACTTCTGGACCTGGATGTTCACCTTGGATTCGAGGATCTTCAGCCGGTACTCCGGGTCCTGCTCGCCCTTCTCGATCTCCTCGCGCGTCAGCTGCCCGCCGGTGACCGGGTCCATGCCCTTGATGCCGGCCGCCACGTCGCCATCGGCGATGCCCTTCACCTCGAGCTCATGCAGATGGCAGAAGTCCGCGATCTGGCGGAAGGTGAGCCCGGTGTTCTCAACCAGCCACACGGCGGTGGCCTTCGGCATCAGCGGTATGCGGGACATGATCTTTCTCTCCTTGAGAACCGGTGTTTCAGGTTCCCTGTCTTTACGACAGCTTGATGGGGATGGACGTCATATAGAGGGGCCGGAGCGCCGGCGCAACCGCCAATCTCCGGGCCGATCCCGTTACGTCAGCAGCACGATCTTGCCGATGTGCTCGCTCGATTCCATCAGCGCGTGGGCGGCCGCGGCCTCGGCCAGCGGGAAGCTCCGGTAGATGATGGGCTTCAGCTGTTCCGCCCCGAAAAGGGGCCACACCTGGCGCTCCAGCGCCCTCGCGATCTCGGCCTTTTCGGCCACGCTCCTGGGCCTCAGGGTCGAGCCGGTGAAGGTCAGGCGCTTCAGCATGATGGGCATCCAGTCCGCCTCGAGGCGGGAGCCCTTCTGGAAGGCGATCATCACGATCCGGCCATTGGGGGCCACGGCCTTGAGGTTCTTCGCCACATAGTCACCCCCCACCATGTCGAGGATCACATCGGGCTTGAGGCCCTTGGCGGCCAGCGCCTCGACGAAATCCTCCGTGCGGTAGTTGATGGCGAGGTCGGCGCCCAGGTCGCGGCAGGCCTGGCACTTCTCCTCCGACCCGGCTGTGACGGCGACGACCGCCCCGAAGGCCTTGCCCAGCATGATGGCGGTGGTGCCGATGCCGCTCGAGCCGCCATGGACGAGCAGCGTCTCGCCCTCCTTGAGGCGCCCGCGGTCGAAGACGTTGGTCCACACGGTGAAAAAGGTTTCAGGGATCGCCGCCGCCTCGCTGAAGGAGAGGCCCGGCGGCACCGGCAGCGCATTGTCCTCATGCACCACGGCATATTCGGCATAGCCCCCGCCCGGCACGAGGGCGCAGACCCTGTCTCCTGCCTCGTAGCGCTTCACGCCCTCGCCCAGTGAGGCGACCTCGCCCGCGATCTCGAGGCCCGGCGTCTCCGGTGCCCCGGGCGGTGGCGGATAGGCGCCCTTGCGCTGCAGAACGTCCGGCCGGTTGACCCCCGCCGCCTTCACCCGCACCAGGATCTCGCCCGGCTTCGGCACCGGCACGGGGAGCTTGACCGGGCGCAGCACCTCGGGTCCGCCGGGGCTGGTGATGGCGATGGCGGTCATGTCCTTCATCGAAAAACTCCTGGAAGCGAAAAACTCTCGCGTCAGTTTGGGTTGAAGGAGGAGGCCCGGCAATGACAAAATGCCCAAGCCCAAGGAGGACGTCCCATGAGTTTCGAAGACCTTCCCAAGAAGCCCCCCGCCGTCACCGTGGGCGAGGCGCTCGACCTGCTCTCGGTGGCCGAATTGGAACAGCGTGTTCAGCTCCTGGAATCCGAGATCGAGAGGACCAGGGCCGCCATTCAATCAAAGCGTGCATCGAAGTCGGCGGCGGATGCATTTTTTCGCTCCTGAGGGGCGGGACGTCCCCCGGAAAGGCAAGACATTAACAATTTGATAAGGAATTAACGATATTCCTGAAATCGTAATCCTTGACCGGATTGCTCCGAGTGGCCCAGGTCACTCTGTTTGACGCCTCCCTGTTTAAAAACTTGCAAGCCGCGCACCTCGCGCGGCTTTTTTTGGCTGGCATCGCTCTTGCTTTGATCGCGGGCGACTTGCGGGAACGGGACGTCATTGACCACGGCGATGAGCATGGTCATTATCGGATCCGGGTTCGCGCGCATCATGCAAGAGAGCCCGGGAAACCCCACGCCATGCCGTCCACCGAAACGTCGCCCGTCACCGTCGACTTCCTGTCGCGCTTCACGGCGTCGGAGCAGTTCGAGAAGGTCTTCCGCGAGGGCATGAGCCTGGTCGAGGAGACGGCGGATTATCTCGACGGCCCCGGCCGGCAGGATGCCCGGCTGCTCGACCGCCACGGGGCGGTCGCCTATGCGACGGAAAGCATGCGGCTGACGACGCGGCTGATGCAGCTCGCCTCCTGGCTGCTGCTGCAGCGCGCGGTGGGCGCGGGAGAGATGAACCCGGACGAGATCCGCAAGGAACGCCACCGCATCAGCCTTGCCGACATCGGGCCGGGAAAGACGCTGAACGGCTCCGAACAACTGCCCCCGGCCCTGCTCGACATCGTCGCGCGCTCGCTGTCGCTCCACCAGCGCATCCTGAAGTTTGACGCCATGCTGAGCGCCAGGCCGGCCGACGCCCCGGGCGCGCCAAGCCCGGTCAGCCGGCAGATCGACCGGATCGCCGCGGTGTTCACGGCCGGGCGGGTGTGAGGCCGATCTTCGAATTGCCGCATCCCTGCGCTTGGCTGGGAGGCTCCATGCCACGCGCCACGCTCATCACGGCCCTGCTGCTTCTCCTGCCCCTGCTCGTCACCCCGGCGGCGGCCGAGGCGCCGGCCTTTCCCAAGACCGAGGATGACCGCAAGGCCTTCGCCGAAACCGTGTGCAGCGAGATCGACGCGCGCGCCGCGGAGCATGCCCTGCCGCAGTCCTTCCTGGCGCGCCTGATCTGGAAGGAAAGCCTGTTCGACCCCGGCGCGGTGAGCCCCAAGGGTGCACAGGGCATCGCCCAGTTCATGCCGGGCACGGCGAAGCTCCGCGGCCTTGCCGATCCCTTCGACCCCAAGCAGGCGCTTGCCGCCTCTGCCGCCTATCTGGCCGAGCTCAGGACACTGTTCGGCAATCTCGGCCGGGCCGCCGCGGCCTATAACGCAGGCGAAAAGCGGGTTCGCCGCTGGCTCGCCGGCGAGACCGGGCTTCCCTACGAAACGCAGGACTATGTCCTCTCCATCACCGGGAGGAGCCACGAGGAGTGGAAGGTCGAGAACGCCAGTTTCGAGATCCCGGCGATCGGCAAGACCGGCAGCTTCTCCGAGCAGTGCCGCAGCCTCGTCATGCGTGAGCTTTCGCCCCAGGCCGTGCAGATCGCGCAGGGGCCGCGCAAGCCCTGGGGCGTGGTGCTGGCGGGCGGCTTCTCGGAGGCCAGGGCGCTGCAGGCCTTCCGGGTGATCCGCAACCGTTATCCCCAGATCAAGGACGAGCAGCCCATGATCACCCGCAAGGTCAACCGCAGCATGGGCCGCCGCAAGATGGT
>JADCDC010000013.1 GCA_020252385.1 Aestuariivirga sp. | reverse complement strand
GGCCGCCAAGCCGAAGAAGGCTGCCCCCGCGCCGGCACCCGCGCCTGAGGCAAAGAAGGCCGCGCCCGCGCCGAAGCCCGTCGCCGAGGCCCGGAAGCCCGCCGCCAAGCCGGCCGCCGCTCCCGCTGCTGCCGCCAAGGCCGCCGCTCCGCAGCCGGCTGCTCCTGCCGCCGCGAAGCCCGCTGCTGCCGGCGTGGTGACGAGCCCGCCGCCCGCCAGAAAGCTGGTGTTCAAGGTCAATGAGCTGGTGGTCTACCCGGCGCATGGCGTTGGCAAGATCAGCCAGATCGAGGAGCAGGAGATCGCCGGCGCCAGGCTCGAGCTCTACATCGTGGAGTTCGAGAAGGAGAAGCTGCGCCTGAAGGTTCCCACCAGCCGCGCGGAGCAGAAGGGCATGCGCCGTCTGTCGGACAAGCCGCAGATCGAGCAGGCGATGAAGATCCTGAAGGGCCGCGCGCGCATCAAGCGCACCATGTGGTCGCGCCGTGCCCAGGAGTATGACGCGAAGATCAACTCCGGCGACATCATGGCCGTGGCCGAGGTGGTGCGCGACCTCTACCGCTCGGAGCGCCAGCCGGAGCAGTCCTATTCGGAGCGCCAGCTGTTCGAGCAGGCGCTCGACCGCATGGCGCGCGAGATCGCCGCGGTGAAGCGGATCGACGACGACCAGGCGGTCAAGGAGCTGGAGGAATACCTCTCGAAGAACGCCAGGCGCGCGCCCTCCGGCGAGAAGTCCGAGGAGGATGTGCCGGCGGAAGAAGCCGCCTGAGCCAACCTGCCATGCGATTGAACAGCCCGGCCGCTTGCGGCCGGGCTTTTTCTTGCCCTGCGGCGCGGCCAATTTCACCGATCACGCTCTGGCGGATCGGAGCGGTCTGACGTATAAGAAGCGCCACGTGACGCTCCTCCCTCCCGGTAGCTCAGCAGGATAGAGCACAGGTTTCCTAAACCTGGGGTCAGGGGTTCGAATCCCTTCCGGGAGGCCAGTCACCCCCCCCCCCTTTCCATCATCATCCTCATTGCTGGCACAAGCGACACGAAGCCGTGCGCCGGCCCGACCTTTCGTGCCCGCGTCCGCCAAAGAAAAAGGGGAGCCCGATGGGCTCCCCCTGTTTCCGTGTCGCTGGCCCTCGTGGGCTTAGAACTTGTAGCCCAGGCGCGCGGTGATGGCGTTCGAGCTGTAGTCCTCGTTGAACTGGCCATTGTAGTAGACCCCGAAGTCCACCGAGTCGCCGAGCAGGAACTTGGCGCCGGCATCGACCAAGATGGAGTCGCGTGCCACTTCCGAGGCCACCACCGTGAAGTCCGCTCCCGACGGTGCGCCGGCGAAGGACATGTCGACCTCCGGCGTATCGCCGAACTCGTGCATCCAGGCCACCGAGACCGACGGCGTGAAGATGCCCGACCCCATCGCCATGTCCGCGTCGAAGCGCAGGCCGAGGACGGAGGCGATCGAGTTGGCATCCGAGTCGTGGATCTCGAGTGCGGCACCCGTGCCGTCCGGATCGTCTTCCGTGAAGCTCTCCAGCGTTGCCGTGGCGAGGTTCAGGCCGGCGAAGGGCGTGATGTTGCCCGCGCCGATGTCGAAGCGGTAGCCCGTTTCGCCGTAGAACGCGAAGGTGTTCGACGACGGGTCGCCCGAAGGATCGATGGGCGAGCCACCGGGCCAGGCGATCATGCGGTTGCTCTCGCCTTCGTAGTTGCCGTAGCTCAGGACGCCGCGGAGGTAGTAGGTGCTGTTGTCGTAGCCGCCGTAGGCTGCGAGCTGCAGACCGTCATAGTCATAGTCGGTGCCCTGACGGCCGCCCCAATCGTCGAACTCGCCATCCGAGTTGAAGTAGCCGCCGGCGATGCCGAGGAACCAGTTCTCGTCGAAGGCATAGTCGCCGCCGAAGATGATGCCGTACTGCGTCTCGTCGCCGCCAGGTGCGTTCTCATCCCCGTCCAGCGTGTTCCACTGGCCGAAGCCGCGCATCCACACCGAGGCGGTGCCCGGATCGAAGCAGCCGGTGGCCGCCATCGGCGCGTCGGCCGTCGGCATGACCGTGTTGCCATCGACCTTCGCACCCGAGGTGGCGCTGGCCGACCTGTAGGCCGAGCCCGTGTCGCACTCCATGCGTTCCGTGATGATGCGGTTGATGGCGCGCGTCGACCACAGGACGGAGCGGAGGTGCTGGGCATGCTCGGCACCCGTCAGCTGGTCCATGAACAGCTGGTAGTCGCCATCGTCGAGCGTGAAGAGCTGGGAGACAAGCCGGCCGAAGTCGGTGTCGAGGTCGATGTCTCCGTACACCTTCTCGATCGCGCCGCCCGCCGCCTGCTGGTTGTCGGTCATGCCGGCAACAGCGTTGAAGGCGAGGCGCTCGACATAGAGGTCGATGTTGTCGGTGTCGCCGCCCTCGTTGTCGACGAGTGCCGTGGTCTTCAGCAGCGCGGAGTTGTCATCGACCTCCGCGAAGCCCTGGACCAGGTCCGCGACGCTGAGGTTCTCGGCATTGATGATGTTGTCGTAGAACATCGTGTTGCCGTAGATGCCCGCCGTGTAGAGGGCCACGAAGGTGCCCTGCACATCGGCGTTGATGGCGTTGATCTGCGAGTAGTCGAAGCCCTCCGCCTCGTCGTACGGCGTCAGCTCCATGACGAGCGTGCCATCGGACGCGAGGTTGAAGCTCTGGACGGTGCCGCCGGCCGCACCTTCCTCCTCGTTCTGCACGAGCACGAGCTTGCCTTCGTCGTAGATGTTGAGTTCGCCGTAGAACTCGCCGTCCGGGTTCAGGATGCCGTCGAAGATGGTGACGCCGTCCTTGATGTTGATGACTTCGTCAGGCGTCAGGAACGCGTTGCCGAAGATGTAGCCATAGTTCTGGCCCGCGAGCGCATCCTGGACTTCCTCGGAGACGAGGTCGAACTCCTCCACCAGGTCCTTGCTGATGGTGTCGGTTCCGCCGGTCCAGTTGAACACCACCGCGTTCGGCGCTTCGCCGTAGCTGTCGCCGTTGAAGGTGGTGAAGCCCCGGGTGTTGATGGCGTTGCCGCGGTAGATGAGTTCGTCGTAGCCCTGGATCGCCGTCGGATTGATCCCGTTGGTGTCGATGACGCCGGCGAAGATGAAGCCGCCATCGTTGTTGATGGTGGCGGTGCCGATGCCGCTGCCCTTGCTCTCTTCTGAGTGCGAGGCGACGGCGATCGCCGTCGCATAGGCCGTCGGACCCTCGGCGATGGCCGAGATGACGCCCGTGTTGGTCATCGTGGTCCGGTTGGCTTCGTCGCTGATCATCACCACGCCGAAGGCCTCTGCCTCGCCGCTCGTGCCCACCGCAAAGGCCGAGCCGCTGATCAGGCCGGCATTGACGATGGTGCCCTCGAGGTAGTTGTTGTCGAACACCTCGAACCAGGCACCCGCCGCACGGGCGTTTGCCGTGTCATAGGCGTCAGCACTTGCAAAGGCCCAGATCTCGCCGTCCTCGTAGTTGGTGATGTCGAGAGTCAGGTCGTTGTAGCTCATGGCGTTGTGGCCCTTGGCCCTGGACGCCGCGTAGCTCTCGCTCGCGCCATCGGCCTTGGCCAGGGCAACGCCGTAGAGTTCGCCCGAGTTCGAGAGATAGGCCGTGGAACCGAGGCTGCCCTCGACCTCCTGGTCGAGACCTGACGCCGTCGCATAAGCAAAGGCCCTGCCGCCGGGTTCGCCAGCAGCGGTCGTACGGGCCACCGCGAATGCCACGGCGGAAATCAGGCCGGAGTTGTCGGTTTCGACGAGGCCGTAATCGTCGCCAAAGGCCTCCTGGTCCACGCCGTCAACAACGGCTTGGGCGACGGCCACGTTCGTCGCGATGGCCTCTGCATAGGCGTTGGCCTTGATGCTGAGGAAGGAGGTGTTGGTGACTGTCGCCGTCGCGTCGCCGCCATCCGTGTCAACGAACTGGTTGACGCCCGTCGCCCAGGCGTAGGCCTGTGCTGTGGTGGCGCTCTCGGAATTGACACTCGCTCCGATGGCCCGCACGGAGGCGCTGGCACGGATGCTGCCGTCGTTGTCGACGGTCGCCGAACCACCAAGGTCATGGGCATACACGACCTGCCGGACGGCCGTCGCGCTGCCGCTTGCGGTGGCGAATGTACCCCCCGCCGTGGCGGTGGCGATCGCCTCGGCCGAGATCAGGGCACCGCTGTCATTCTCGACGATGGCATCGGCGAAGCCGTTCTCGTTGGATTCGACGTCCTGATACACGCCCATGGCATCGGCTTCGACATAGGCACTGTCATAGGCCGAGAAGGCGATCGCGTCGGCCACGGCTTCGATACGCGCGCTGTTCGTGGTGAAGGCCTGGGCGTCGTTATCGTCGGCGAAGGCATCCTGGTAGACAGCTGTGGCCTCTGCGTCGGCATAGGCGATGGCGGTATTCGAGTCGTTGTCACTGAAGACATTGGCGCGCGACTTGGCGACGGCGAGGACACGCTGGCTGTTATCGGCTTCGGCGTAGGCCCGGCCGGTACCATCTGCATCAACTCTCTGCTCGATGCCGAGGGCGTAGGATTCGGCATAGGCCGGCCCACTGCCCAACCAGTTGGTCGCGTCCGTGAAGGCCCAGGCAACGACCTGACCTTCGTTCCTGACGTCGGCGACTGCCTTGCCGCTGCCGTCGCTGTCCGGATTCTGGTCGATGCCGGTCGCATACGCTACGGCGTAGGCAGCATTCGAATTCATCGCATAGGCGGTCGCGATGGCATAGGCGCTGATCGCGCTTGCAAGGCCCTCGTTGTAGACCGAGGTAATCGCCTCGCCGTCGCCTGAGTCGAACTCGCTGTCGGCGTCCTGTTCGATGCCCTGCGACTGTGCGAACGCGTCGGAATCATTGCTACCCGAGTTTGCCTGGGTCATGGCCCGCGTACGCGCGCCGACCGTTCCCGTGTTCTCGACGACAGCCACTGCATCGAAATAGCCGTCGACTTCCTGGTCGATGCCGTCTG
>JADCDC010000129.1 GCA_020252385.1 Aestuariivirga sp. | reverse complement strand
GTGCCCCGATCTCGGCGGCCACGGCCGACATCGCGGCGGCCTTCAGCGCGCGGGCCTCCGCCCCCTCGGCAGCACCATCCGGCACGAACAGGAAGCCCTTGATCCGGCCAATGTACTCGCCCTCCACGTGGATGGCGCCATCTTCCTCAACAGTCGACATCAATTCTTCCTTCTGGGCCAGGCGCTTCATCAGCACGCTGGTGCGGCGGTCGATAAAACGCTGTGTCAGCCGCTCATGCAAGGCATCAGACAGCTTGTCCTCTATCTCTCTCGCATAAGATTGCCAATAGAGTGGCGCTTTCAGCCAGTCGGGCCGGTTGGCGACGAAGGTCCAGGTCCGGATGTGGCTGATGCGGTTGGACAGCGTGTCGAGATCGCCCTGCGTGTTCTCGCAGTGCCTGAGCTGCCGCACGAACCAGTCCTCGTCGATGAAGCCGTCGCCGGTTTCGAGGAACTGGTAGATGCGCGACACGATCGAGGCGTGCTCGGCGTTCGAGATGTTGCGGTAATCCGGGATCTGGCACACTTCCCACAACCGCTCGACGTCGCTCTTGCCCTTGGCGAGGTCACGGGTGGCGGGGTCGCGCGCCAGCGCCTCGAAGGCGAGGACGTCGGCGTTGGGCTGCGCCCTGGTCAGGCCCTGTTGCTGCGGCAGCTGGTTCAGCGACTGCTTCAGCCGCTCGATCGAGCCGAAATCGAGATCGCGGTTGCGCCACTGCAGCATGCGCACGGCATCGAAGCTGTGGCTTTCCAGCCGCTGCACCGTCTCGTCGTCGAAGGGGTCCGCCTCGCCCGTGACACCGAAGGTGCCATCGTTCATGTAGCGCCCGGCGCGGCCCGCCACCTGCCCCAGCTCCGAGGGGTTGAGCTGGCGGTACTGGAAGCCGTCGAACTTGCGCGTCGAGGCGAAGGCCACATGGTCGACATCCATGTTGAGGCCCATGCCGATGGCATCGGTGGCCACGATGTAGTCGACGTCGCCCGACTGGTAGAGTGCGACCTGCGCGTTGCGCGTGCGCGGCGACAGGGCGCCCAGCACCACGGCCGCCCCGCCGCGCTGGCGGCGGATCAGCTCCGCCGTGGCGTAGACCATGTCGGCCGAGAAGGCGACGATGGCGGACCGGCGCGGCAGCCTGGTGATCTTCTTCTGGCCGGCATAGAGGAGCTGCGAGAAGCGGGGCCGCGAGACGAAACTCGTGCCCGGCAGCAGCTTCTCGAGGATCGGCCGCATGGTGGCGGCACCAAGCAGCATGGTCTCGTCGCGCCCGCGGCGGTTCAGCACCCGGTCGGTGAAGATGTGGCCACGCTCGAAATCCGCACAGAGCTGCACCTCGTCGATGGCGAGGAAGGGCACATCCACGTCCGTGGGCATGGCCTCGACCGTGCACACCCAGTAGCGCGCCTGGGCGGGAATGATCTTTTCCTCCCCCGTCACCAGCGCCACCGCGGCATCGCCGGCGCGCAGCCTGACGCGGTCATAGATCTCGCGGGCGAGGAGCCGCAGGGGAAGCCCGATCATGCCGCCGCCGTGACCCAGCATGCGCTCGACCGCGAGATGGGTCTTTCCGGTGTTGGTCGGGCCCAGCACGGCGGTGACGGTCTTGGGGGAAGAAGGCATCAACTAGGGCTTCAAAAATGCTCTTCCACGACACTTGGGGCGCATGGGGGGTGAGGTCAAGGAGTTTTGCCCCGTTCTGAACCGCGCCATTAAGGAATGGATTCAAAGCGGAACGAATCTGGCCCGAATCGCTTCCGCCGCCGGATTCCGCGTTTGTTCCCGAGCATTTCCCGACGTTCCCGAAGATCACGCCCCGAGCACAAGTGAACCCGCGCCGCCATTTCGGGCTGCCGTTTCTTGACGTGCCGCGGCTTGTGGTTGACGAATGCTTACCTGCCTGCCGGACCCCCTCCGGGCCATTTTTAGGAATCGGTCCATCTGCGGAACGGAGGGTGGCCGAATCGCTGGCGGGCGCGATTTCCCGCTTTGTTCTCGCAACCTGTTGTGGGCGCCAGGCAGCCGGCACACCAGAGGCACACCAGAGACTCGCCCGCCGGCGCCTCCCGCGCATCGTCCTCAAGCCCTCCGGTTAACCCAGCTGTGCCGGAATGGGACCGCCCGTTCGACCGCACCGAATCCTGAAAACCCGGCCGGGCCGCTTGACCCGGCGGGGCTCTCCCACTATAGAGCGGCCATCCGAGCCGGAGGCATCCAGCCGTCCGGACCCAATTCTTATATCTGGAGTTTCGCCCATGGCCCGCCGTTGTGAGTTGACGGGAAAGAATGCGCTGGTTGGCAACAAGGTCAGCCATGCCAACAACAAGACCAAGACCCGCTTCATGCCGAACCTCTGCGACGTGAGCCTGATGAGCGATGCGATGGGCCTGACCTACCGTCTGCGCGTTTCGGCGATCGCGCTGAAGTCGGTGGAGCATGTGGGCGGCCTCGACAATTTCCTCATGAAGGCCTCGAACGACAAGCTCTCGGACAAGGCGCTGCGCCTCAAGCGCTCGATCGCCCGGAAGCTCGAGGCTGCCAAGGCCGCCTGATCCGGTCATCGGCCGCGAATTCAGAAGCCGCTCCAACCGGGGCGGCTTTTGTCGTATGTGCAGCAGATGACCGATGAAGGCCCCTCCAAGCCTGCCGCCCCGCCCGCCCCGCGCGACGGCAGTCCGCGCGTCCATGGCTCGGCCCAGACGAGGAACGCCAGCCTCGGCCGCTTCACGGAGCTGAAGGAGCGGGTGCAGTTTCTCGATTCCTCGCTCGGCGACTATTCCTACATCGAGCGCGACGGAGAGGCGATCTACAGCACGATCGGAAAGTTCTGCGCCATCGCAGCGCATTGCCGCATCAATGCGCTGAACCACCCGATGGAGCGCATCAGCCAGCACAAGATAACCTACCGCCCGAACGAGTATTTCGCGGGCGCCAAGCTCGACAAGGACTTCCGCGCGGCGCGCATCGCAAGTCGGGTGGAGATCGGGCACGACGTGTGGATCGGCCATGGCGCGATCATCCTGCCCGGCATCACCATCGGCCATGGCGCGGTGGTTGCCGCGGGTGCCGTGGTGACGAAGGACGTCGCACCCCATGCCGTGGTGGGCGGGGTTCCGGCGCGCTTCCTCAAGTGGCGCTTTCCACCGGACGTCAGTCAACGGATCATCCGGCTG
>JADCDC010000128.1 GCA_020252385.1 Aestuariivirga sp. | reverse complement strand
CGCAGCTATCCCTTCCTTGGTGCCGACAATGCGCGGCGCCTGTTCCGTGCTTATGGGACCGATGCGGAGAAGATGCTGGAGGGTGCGCGCTCCGCCGCCGACATGGGCCAGTCCTTCGGGCCCATCAGCCAGCGCGAGGTCGAATGGCTGAAGGCCAATGAATGGGCGAGGAGTGCCGACGACATCCTGTGGCGGCGCTCGAAGCTGGGACTGCACATGAGCCAGGACGAGCAGGACGCGCTTCGCGCCTACATGGCGCCCGCCATGGAAGCGGCGGAGCGGAAGCGCGCGGGGGTATAGCGCATGCCGGACATCATTCTCGCGATCGACCAGGGCACGACCTCCTCCCGCGCCATCGCCTTCAATGCCAAGCTGAAGCCGCTGGGTGTCGGCCAGAAGGAGTTCCGCCAGTTCTTCCCGAAGTCCGGCTGGGTCGAGCACGACCCCGAGGAGATATGGACGAGCGTCCTCGCTGTCGCCAAGGCAGCGCTCAGGAAGGCCAAGGCGAAGCCCCGGGACGTGAAGGCCATCGGCATCACCAACCAGCGCGAGACGGTGGTGGTGTGGAACCGGCGGACGGGAAAGCCCATCCACAAGGCCATCGTCTGGCAGGACCGGCGCACGGCGCCACTCTGCGCCGAGCTCAAGGCGGCGGGTCACGAGCGGCTGTTCACCCAGAAGACCGGGCTGCTGCTCGACCCCTATTTCTCCGGCACCAAGATCCGCTGGCTTCTCGACAATGTGAAGGGCGCGCGGGAGAAGGCCGAGAAGGGCGAACTGGCCTTCGGCACCATCGACAGCTTCCTCATCTGGCGGCTCACCGGCGGCAAGGTGCATGCGACCGACGCCACCAATGCCTCGCGCACCCTGCTCTATGACATCCACACCGGCCGCTGGGACGAGACGCTGCTGCGCATCCTCGGCATTCCGGCCAGCATGCTGCCCGAGGTCAAGGATTGCGCGGCCGATTTCGGCACGGCGGATCCAGCACTTCTCGGCGCGCCGATCCCGATCTGCGGGGTGGCGGGCGATCAGCAGGCCGCCACCGTGGGCCAGGCCTGTTTTGAGCCTGGCATGATGAAGTCGACCTATGGCACGGGCTGCTTCGCGCTGCTCAACACCGGGAGCGAGGCCGTCCAGTCGCAGAACCGGCTTCTGACCACCGTGGCCTACCAGCTCGACGGCAAGCGCACCTATGCGCTCGAAGGCGCGATCTTCATCGCCGGCGCTGCGGTGCAATGGCTGCGCGACGGGCTGAAGATCGTGACATCGGCGAAGGACACGGGCGCGCTCGCCCGGGCGGCCGACCCTAACCAGCACGTCTACCTCGTTCCGGCCTTCGTGGGGCTTGGCGCGCCCTACTGGAATGCCGAGGCGCGCGGCGCCGTCTTCGGCCTGACGCGCGGCACGACAGAGCGTGAACTGGCGCAGGCGGCACTCGAGGCCGTCTGCTACCAGACCCTCGACCTGCTCCGCGCCATGCAGATGGACATGGGGGGAACCGGCAAGACCATCCTTCGCGTGGATGGCGGCATGACCGCCTCCGACTGGACCATGCAGCGCCTGGCGGACATTCTCGACGCGCCGGTGGACCGGCCCACGGTGCTCGAGACCACCGCACTGGGGGCTGCCTATCTCGCGGGGCTCAAGGCGGGGCTGCTGCCGAAGCCGTCCGAATTCGCGAAGTCATGGAAGCGCGAGCGGCGCTTCATGCCCAAGATGAAAGCGGCGGAGCGCGAGGCCAAATATGCCGGCTGGCAGGATGCAGTACGGAAACTGCTGGCCTGACCTCAGCCCTTCTTCAGCACCGCGCGCGAGATCAGGCGGAAGAACAGCGAATAGGGCAGGAGCCTTACCGCCTTCAGGATGGCCACGAAGCGGCGCGGATAGGCGATCTCGAACCGCCCGGCGGCGAGCCCCTCGATGCTGCGCCGTGCTGCATCCTCGGGCTTCAGCAGGAAGGGCATCTCGAAATCATTCTGGGCGGTGAGCGGCGTCTCCACGAATCCGGGGTTGATGACGCTGATCGTCACTCCCCTCGCCCGCATCTCGGGATAGAGGCTTTCGCCGAGGTTGATGAGGGCGGACTTGGTGGGGCCGTAGGCGGCGGACTTGGGCAGCCCCATGTAGCCCGCCACCGAGGCAATCCAGGAGATGTGGCCGGTGCGGCGGGCGAGCATGCCGGGCGACAGGGCGGCGAGGCAATTCACCACCCCCATGTAGTTCGTATCCATCATGTGGGCGAAGCGCGCGGGGTCGATGTCATCGATCGCGACCGGCGAGTAGGTCCCTGCCCCCAGCACCGCGAGGTCGATGGGGCCCAGCTCACGCTCGATGCGTTCGACGGCCGCGCGGCAGGCGGCGGCGTCGGTCACGTCGAGCGGCAGTGTCAGCACCGAGGGGCCGAGCGCTGCAAGTTTTTCAGCTGAGCGGGCGGAGGCCGCGACCTTCACGCCAGCCTCTGCAAGCTGGAGTGCGATGTCGCGGCCGATTCCGGTGGATGCCCCCGTGATCCAGGCGGTCTTCCAGGGGAGTGGTTTTGCCACGGCTGGCTAGATGCCCACGAAGGGCTGCATGATCCGTGCGGCGAGCGACTTGAAGCGGGTAGGGCGCTCGGTCGCGACGAGGCAGATGCAATCGCCATCCTGCTCGACGACCGGCTTGTGTTCCACATCCTCGTCGAGGTCGGCGACGTCGCCGCGGGCGAAGCGGCCCATGTGGTCACGGTAGGCGCCCTTGAGCACGAGCGTGATCTCCTCGCCGCCATGGCCATGCTCCGGCATGGCCCGGCCGGCGCCGATGCGCAGAAGCTTCAGCTGGCCCTTGGCCTGGGTGGGGAGCCTGATGTCGAACATGGCGACACCCGGCGCCTTCTTCTTCCAGGCGATGTCGTCGAAGCTGGCGGCGTCAATCAACCGGGCCAGCGGTGCCGGCAGTTCCGAGCGCGGCGCGCGCAGCGGCAGGCGGTGCAATGTCGCCTGCTCGAGCGCCGCCAGGGTGCGAGCCCGGCAGTCAGCCGATACGGCAACGTCGGGAATCGTTTCGAGCAATTCACCGCCCATCGCCTCGGCAGCGCGCACGGCATCGCGGCAGGAAGGGCACACGGCGATATGCGAAGCGGCCACCACCGTGAAGGCCTCGTTCAGCGTTCCGGCCGCATAGGCGAGGATCGTGCTGTGATCGAGATGATGGTTCGGTTTCAAGTTCCGGTATCCAGTATGCGGCGCAGGTGCCCGTATGCGAGACGCATGCGCGATTTCACGGTTCCGAGAGGGAT
>JADCDC010000127.1 GCA_020252385.1 Aestuariivirga sp. | reverse complement strand
GGGCGGATCGCTGCTCGCCATTCCGCACAACGGCAATCTGTCCAACGGCAAGATGTTCGCGCTCTCGACCTTCGAGGGTAACCCGCTGACGCGCGAATGGGCCGAGACCCGCGCGCGCTGGGAACCGATGTATGAGATCACCCAGATCAAGGGCGATGGCGAGACGCACCCCTCTCTCTCCCCCAATGACGAGTTCGCCAGCTTCGAGAAGTGGGATGCTGCCAATCTCGCGGGCGTTCCCAAGCAGCCCGGCATGATCGAGCGCGAATATGCGAGGCAGGCGCTCGCCGAGGGACTGAAGCTCGAGGCGGCGCTCGGCGCCAACCCCTTCAAGTTCGGCTTCGTCAGCGGCACCGACACGCATACGGGGCTGACGACGGCGGAGGAGGACAATTTCTTTGGCAAGCACACGGGCGTCGAGCCCTCGCCCAGCCGGTGGGAGCATAACGTCATCAAGACGCCCCAGGTCAACATCAAGGGCTGGCAGATGGCGGCCGCGGGCTACACCGGCGTGTGGGCCACCGAGAACACGCGCGAGGCGATCTGGGATGCGCTGAAGCGGCGGGAGGCCTATTCGACGACGGGACCGCGCATCCTGGTGCGTTTCTTCGGCGGCTGGGATTTCGAACCCGCCGATGCCGCGACGCGCATGCCGGCGGATGCGGGCTATGCCAAGGGCGTGCCCATGGGCGGCGACCTCCGGACCGCGCCCGAGGGCAAGTCACCCACCTTCCTCGCCGCCGCCATGAAGGACCCGCTGAGCGGCAATCTGGACCGCATCCAGATCGTCAAGGCCTGGGCGGATTCCTCCGGCAAGCTGCAGGAGAAGGTCCATGACGTCGCCTGGTCCGATGGCCGCTCGCCGGGTGCGGACGGCAAGCTGCCGCCCGTCGGCAGCACCGTCGACGTGGCCAATGCGACATGGACCAATTCGATCGGCAGCCCCGAGCTCATCGCCGTGTGGAAGGACCCCGATTTCGACCCGAAACTCCGCGCGGTCTACTATGCCCGCGTCATCGAGATCCCGACGCCGCGCTGGACGGCCTATGACCAGAAGCGCTTCGGCATCAAGATGCCCGACAACGTGCCGATGACGGTTCAGGAGCGCGCCTACACCTCCCCCATCTGGTACACGCCCTGACATCCACGTTCCGGAGAGTCGCCATGAAGTTTCTTGCCCTCCTCACCACCGCGCTCGCCAGCTGCTTCATGGCGCATGCGGCGCTGGCCCAGAACGCCGACAACCACGAGGCGATCACCGCGGAGGATGTTTCGGGCGTCATCAAGAAGGAGTTTTCGCCCTATGCCGGGCGGAACTACCCGACACGCCCCCTGTTCGGCGACACGCATCTCCACACCGCGATCTCGGTCGATGCGGGAACGCTCAACCGGCTGGGCCAGGAGGATGCCTTGCGCTTCGCGCGCGGCGAGGAGGTGCTCTCGACCGGCGGCCTCAGGGCCAAGCTTGCGCGCCCGCTCGACTTCGTGGTCGTCGCGGACCATGCCGAGATGTACGGCCTGATGCCGCAGCTGCTTGCCGGAGACCCGGAAGTGCTGGCCACCGAGAAGGGGCGCGAGTGGTACGGCAAGCTCACCAGCGGCGACTTCAACACGATCTTCGCCACCGCCATGCAGATCGTCGGATCGCTTTCGGGCGATGAACCGCCCATCAAGAGCGAGCGCGCGGTGCGCAACGCCTGGCAGGCCTATACCGCGCTTGCCGACCGCTACAACGATCCCGGCGTCTTCACCGCCATGCTGGGCTTCGAATGGACGGCGATCGGCGGCTACAACCTGCACCGCAACGTGCTGTTCCGGGGCGATGCGAGCAACGCCAACCAGACCCTGCCCTTCTCCCAGTTCGACAGCAAGAATCCGGAGGACCTGTGGTCCTACATGGAAGAGTTCGAGAACCGCACCGGCGGCGAAGTGCTGGCCATTCCGCACAACGGTAACCTCAGCAACGGCCGCATGTTCACGGTGGAGAGCTTCGATGGCAAGCCGCTGACGAAGGAACTTGCCGCCAAGCGCATCCAGTACGAGCCGCTGATCGAGGTGACGCAGATCAAGGGCGACGGCGAGTCCCACCCCTCCCTGTCGCCCAATGACGAGTTTGCGGGCTATGAGATCTGGGATCGCGCGAACCTCAACGGCACCGAGGTCAAGACGCCCGGCATGCTGCAATTTGAATATGCCCGCGAGGCGCTGAAGACGGGCCTCAAGCTCGAAGCCTCGATCGGCGTCAACCCCTACAAGTTCGGCATGGTGGGCAGCACCGACGCGCACACCTCGCTCTCGGCCGTCGAGGAGGACAATTTCTTCGGCAAGCATTCGGGCGTCGAGCCGGAGCCCAAGCGCTGGGAGCACGTCACCATCGCGGCGCCCGATCCCAAGTTCAACGTCTATGGCTGGCAGCAGGCGGCGAGCGGGCTTGCCGTCGTCTGGGCCAAGGAGAACACCCGCGAGGCGATCTTCGACGCGATGAAGCGCAAGGAGACCTATGCGACGACCGGCACGCGCATGGTCGTGCGCTTCTTCGGCGGCTATGAGTTCATGCCCGAGGACGCCGAAACCCGCCTTCCCGCCGCCGCGGGCTACCAGAAGGGCGTTCCCATGGGCGGAGATCTGCCCGGTGCCCCCGCCGGCAAGGCGCCGAGCTTCCTCGTCGCCGCCATGAAGGACCCGATGAGCGGCAACCTCGACCGCATCCAGATCATCAAGGGCTGGCGCGACGCCAAGGGCGAGACCCAGGAGAAGGTCTATGACGTCGCCTGGAGTGACGGCCGCCAACCTGGCGCCGACGGCAAGCTGCCTCCCGTCGGCAATACGGTCGATGTCGCCCGCGCCACATGGAAGAACACGATCGGCGACCCGGAACTCGTCACCGTCTGGACGGATCCCGACTTCGACCCGAAGCAGGCGGCCTTCTACTACGCGAAGGTCATCGAGATCCCGACGCCCCGGTGGACGGCCTATGAAGCGCTTCGCTTCCAGGTGAAGATGAGCGAGGACGTGCCGATGACCACGCAGGAACGCGCCTATACCTCGCCCATATGGTACACGCCCAAGGGCGAGTGATGTTCGCACGGCTGCTGCGCGAACCGCTCGTCCATTTCCTGTTTCTGGCGGGGCTGATCTTCGCGGCCTATGGGCTCCTCGCCGGACGGGTCGAGACGGAGGAGGCGATCGTCGTCACGCCGGCCAAGATCGAGCAGATGGCGTCGATCTTCGCCCGCACCTGGCAGCGCCCGCCAACCGCGGATGAACTGAAGGGCCTTATCGACGACCATGTGAAGGAAGAGATCTACGTGCGCGAGGCGATGCGCCTCGGCATCGACCAGAACGACACCGTCATCCGCCGCCGCCTGCGCCTGAAGATGGAATTCCTGGACGATGCCGCGGCCCAGGCGACGCCGCCAAGCGAGGCCGATCTCGCCGCCTATCTCGCCGCCCATCCCGAGACGTTCAGGACGGCGCCGCAGGTCGCCTTCGAGCAGGTCTATGTCGATGCCGGGAAGCGCGGCGCCGCGGCCACGGCCGATGCAGAGGCACTCCTCGACTCTCTGAGGAAGGATGCGGCCTTCGCTTCCAGCGCGGGCGATCCCACCCTGCTGCCGCCCGCCATGCCCCTGACCGACCGGCAGGGCATCGCGCAGCTCTTCGGCGATGACTTCGCAGCCGCCGTCGCCGCGCTCTCCCCGGGCGACTGGCAGGGACCCATTGCATCGGCCTTCGGCCTGCACCTGGTGAGGGTAACGGACCGTGCGGAGGGTGGCCTGCCGGCGCTTGCCGGGATCCGTGCCGAGGTCGAGCGCGAATGGCTGAACGACCGGCGGGAGACTCTGTCCCGCGAGAGGCTGGACCAGCTCCTGACGCGCTACAAGGTGACGATCGAGCCCTTCAACCCATCGGCCGGGGTATCGCAGTGATAAGGCTTCTCGGCCTGCTGCTGCTCGTCTTCATGCTGGTCCGGCCCGCTGCCGCACATGAGCTGCGCCCGGCATATCTTGAACTGGCCGAGGGCGCGCCCGGGCAGTTCTCGGTGCTGTGGAAGGTTCCCGCGGCCGGCGACCGCCGCCTCAGCCTCTATGTC
>JADCDC010000126.1 GCA_020252385.1 Aestuariivirga sp. | reverse complement strand
GGTGGTGATCGGGGCGGCGCTCATCGGCCTTGCCGGTGGTTACCTGTCGGTCGCGGTCGCCAAGATCTGGGTCGACGGCATGGCGGGCGGCCGCGGCTGGATTGCGATCGCCCTCGTCATCTTTGCGCGCTGGAGCCCCTGGCGGGCCCTGCTGGGTGCTCTGCTGTTCGGCTGCATCGAGGCCCTCATCCCGCGCGTCGCGGCCATCGGGGTACAGCTCCCGCAGTACTTCGTGCTGATGACGCCCTATCTCGCAACGCTGGCCGTGATGATCTGGACCAGCCGCTCCGGCACGCGCCACGGGCGGGAGCCGGCAGCCCTCGGCATCCCGCATGTGCGCGAGGAGCGGCGATAGCACTCTCCAGCCGGGGCCTCATTGGACAGGTTTGAACAGGTCTGCTAGCCTGCGGTGATGTCGAGCACCCGGACAAGGTCACCGCTCCTCGCCGCCGCGAAGCCGGAACGCGTGGCCCTGACCCTCGAACAGGACATCCTGTCCGGCAAGCTGGGCTTTGGCGATCAGCTTGAAAGCGAGAACGCCCTGGTTCGCCGTTTCTCGGTCAGCCGCAACACGGTGCGCAAGGGGCTCGAGTCCCTGGCCGAGCGCGGGCTCATCACGACGCGGGTTGGCATCGGCTCATTCGTGACCTTCGAAGGCCGCACGATCGACAGCGCGCTTGGCTGGACACGCGCGCTCGCCAGCGGGCAGGGGGCGGTCGAAACGCGGCTCTTGCGGCTGGCGCGTATCTTGGACCCGGACCTCGCCCGTGAGTTGGGCCAGTCCGCCACCGACTTCATCGCGATCGACCGCGTCCGCGCGCTGGGCGCTTCCGGGCGTGTCGTCTCGATCGAGCGCAGCCGGGTGCCGTACCGGCCAGTGCTCGCGGGCGTGGTCGCGGACGGCCTCAAGGACGGATCGCTGTCGGCCACGCTCAATGCTGCGGGCCTCCGCGCCGAGAGCGGCGAGGAGTGGGCCGAGATCGAATGCCTTGGTGCTGTCGACGCGGCTCTTGCCGGGGCCGACCCTGGCACCCCCTTTCTTCGCACCCGAAGGCTCGTACGTGACGCGCAGGGCGGCATCATCGAATATGTGGTGAGCCTGCTCGATCCACGCCACTTCGCCCTGCACCTGGCATTCTGATGGCGGAGACCGGCCTTCAGCGACGGGCAATGGGTGCGCTGGCGGGCGTGGCAATCGGCGATGCGATGGGCATGCCCACGCAGACCCTGCCGCGCGAGGAGATCGCGCGGCTCTATGGCCGGGTCGATGGTTTTCGCGACGCTGCGGCCGGCCAGCCGGTGAGCGCCGGGCTCCGGGCGGGAACCGTCACCGATGACACGGAGCAGAGCATTCTCCTTGCCCGCCACATCATTGCCCGCGGCGGCCGCATGGACCAGCGCATCTGGGCCGATGAACTTCTCGCCTGGGAGCGCGACACCCATGCGCGCGGCGTCAACGACCTGCTCGGACCTTCCACCAAGCGGGCGATTGAGTCGCTGCAGCGCGGTGTTCCGGTGAGCGAAACCGGCCGCCATGGCACCACCAACGGTGCTGCGATGCGGATCGTGCCGGTGGCGGTCGCAACGCGCGCCACACCCCTCTCCGGTCTGGTCGATGCGGTGGAGGAGAGTTGCCGCCTGACCCACAACACGTCGGAGGCGATCGGTGCAGCCTCGGCGGTTGCCGCCGCGGTGAGCCTCGGCATCGAGGGCGCCGGCCTTGATGTGGTCTTCGGCGGTGCGATCGCAGCAGCGGCTGCCGGAGAGCGGCGTGGGACTTCGGCGTCCAAGGGTTCGATCAGCAGGCAGATTGCCGACGCGCTCGCCGCCGCCAACGGACAGAGCGGGCAGGCAGGTGCCGTTGCGATCGCGGAGCGCTTCGGAACCGGCGTGTCAGCACTCGAGTCGGTTCCCGTGGCCTTCGCCATCCTGCGCCTGACACATGCGGATCCCTGGCGTTCGGCGCTGTTCAGCGCCGCGATCGGCGACGATACGGATACCATAGGCGCCATCGCCTGTGGCATGGCCGGCGCCTGCCGCGGGATCGACGCCATTCCCGGCGACGCCTGGAAACTGGTGCGGGAGGTCAATAGCCTCGATCTCGAACCCTTGGTCAGCGGGTTGCTGCGCATCCGCCAGCAGCGGAGCGGGCCACGCGCATGAGCGGCCTCCTGCAACTCTCCGGCATCGTCGTGGACCTCGTCCACGTGATCGACCGCCTGCCCGCGGCAGGAGAGGAAGTCGAGACCGCGGAGTTCCGCATGACGGCGGGTGGTGGCTTCAACGCCATGGCCGCCGCGCGCCGCATGGGAATCGACGTCACCTATGGCGGCGTGCTGGGCGAGGGGCCGCTGGCCGACATCGCCAGTCGGGGTCTGGCGGAGGAGGCCATTCGCATTGCCTCATCCCGCCGGGCGGCCATCGACCAGGGCAGCTGTGCGGTGCTCGTCGACCGCAGCGGCGAGCGGAGCTTCATCACCCACCACGGGGCGGAGCGCGAGGTGGACATCGGCCATCTCGAGGCGCTCGGTGCGGCCTCCTGCGACTTTGCGCTGCTGACGGGCTATTCGCTGTACAAGCCGAGGAGCGCTGCCGCCTTCCTGACATGGCTTTCCACGCTGGCGCGGCCGCCGCTGGTCTTCTTCGATCCCGGCCCCGTTGTCGCCGATCTTCCGCGCTCCGCACTGGAGAAGGTGATTGAGCGCGCTGATTGGATCAGCGCCAACGCCGTGGAGGCCCGCGTCCTCACCGGCGAGGCCGATCCCGCGCGGGCTGCCGAACAGCTTTCCGCGGGCCGCAAGGGTGCGCTGGTGCGGCGCGGGGCGGATGGCTGCTGGCTTGGCCTCTCGGGCGAGGCAACGCATGTGCCGGGCTTCGCGGTCGAAGCCATCGACACGAACGGGGCGGGTGACACGCATGACGGTGTGTTCATCGCGGCACTGATCCTGGGCTTCGGCCCGCCCGATGCCGCCATCATCGCCAATGCTGCGGCGGCACTCTCGACCACCCGCTTCGGCCCAGCCACGGCGCCTGAGGCTCACGACATCCGACTGTTCCTCGCAGCGCGCGGCGCAACGCTCGCCGCGCCCGGCAACTGGGAACGGGTTCAACCGGGCACGACAGACGCCCATAAACAGGAGGAAAGTGCATGAACAGGATCACCAGGCGCATGATGCTGGGGGCGATGAGCGCCGCCCTCCTCGTGAGTTCGGCTGGCCTTGCCGCGGCCGCGGGCGAAATCCGCGTGCTGAACTGGCAGGGCTATGGAACGGACGAGGCCTTCGCAACGGAGGCCTTCGAGAAGAAGACCGGGACCAAGGTGGTGCATGACTATTTCACCTCCGAGCAGGAGATGCTGACCAAGCTGCGCACCAACCCCGGCGCCTATGACGTGGTGCTGATCAACTCCGCCTTCACCGGCCAGGCGAAGGCGGAAGGGCTGATCGCGAAGATCGATACCGCCGACATGCCGAACGTCAAGGATCTGGCGCCGAACCTCGGACAGAATCCGGACCTGGTGCCCGGCGGCGACGTCTATGGCGTCGCCTGGACCTGGGGCGTCACCGCGCTCGCGGTCAACAAGGACAAGGTGACCCCGCTTCCGGCCTCGCTCGGCGTGCTCTGGGACCCGCAATATGCAGGGAAGGTCTCGATCCGTGACGACGGTGTCGAGGCGGTGCAGTTCGCCGCACTTGCCCTGGGCCAGGACATGAACGACATCAAGGACCTCGAGGCCGTCAAGGCGAAGCTCAAGGCGCTGATGCCCCAGGTGAAGACATTCTGGGCATCGGAGAACGACTGGAACCAGTTCTTCTCCGCGGGCGACTTCACCGTGTCGACCTTCTGGTCGGGTGGTGCCGGCCGATCCGCCACCAAGGGTCTTCCCGTGGCCTTCGTGGTTCCGCAGGAGGGAGCCGTCGGCTGGCTCGACAGCCTCGCCATTCCGGCAGCCTCCAAGAACCAGGACGCCGCGCGCGCCTTCATCAACTGGATGATCGACCCGGAGTTCTACGTCCAGTGGGCCGCAAAGGGTGCGCCGAGCTCGGCCAATGCGAAGGCCAATGCGGCACTTCCCGACACCGACTTC